>CAYMFX010000069.1:0-11792 GCA_964389845.1 uncultured Ruminiclostridium sp. | reverse complement strand
AGTATTACCAGAAGAGCTTGGATTTTGTCTTGTTTTAATTAAAGATTAGTATTAAAAGCAACCCGAGGGGTTGCTTAAAAGAGGGGACGCCCTGCAAGAGAGGGCGTCCCCTGTTTTATGATAGGCAGTTGTATCTTTGCGAGGTTTTATACTAATTTTTATTTAAAAATGGACAACATTTTTAAATCATTCGGCAAAGCCGAATGCACCGCCGAAAGGCGGTGAAAAATTTAAGTTCAATACTATTTCTTGCGGGAACGAAGTTCCCGCACCCTTGCCTACGGCAAGGGTAATTAAAAAAATGTATTTTTTTAATTAAGAAATAGTATTATACTAATTCTCAATTAAAATAGGACAAAGCCGGCGGGCGGGGCGTTCCTGATCAAGGAAGTCCCGACGCAGGAATATTTAGTATAAAAACCTGTTCGCATATGCAGACCTTGTTCGTTTATTACCGTTACTTTCTCAGATACCATAATAATCCGCTCCTATAATTGCTTTAACAACTCCATAATTTCTTCTTTTTTTGCCAGCTCGTCGGAAAATGCGGTAGCGCCGCCTGCTGCCGTACCCAATTTCAATGCGTATTCACAACCGCCCTTATCATAACCGGCGATAAAGCCCGCCGCCATTGAATCTCCTGCGCCGACGGAATTTTTTACTGTGCCCCTGCACGCTTTGCACCTATGAACCCGGTCTCCTTCGTCAACAAGTATTGCGCCGTCTCCCGCCATTGAAACAAGCACGTTTTTTGCTCCCATATTATGGAGTTTTTTTGCATAGGTTACGATTTCATCATCGGTTTTCAGCTCTTTGCCGAACATTTCTCCAAGCTCCTGTTTGTTTGGCTTAATCAGGAAGGGATTGTACTTTAAAACCTTCAGCAGCAGAGCTTTGGCGGCGTCCACAACCGTTCTGATATTCTTTTTTGAAAGCCTTTCCAAAATCTTTTCGTAAATATCGTCGGGAAGCGAGCTTGGAATACTTCCCGCTAACACGAGAGTGTCTCCCTCATTCAGCTTATCAAGCTTTTTATATAGCTCCTCTACGGCTTCCTTCGGAATATTCGGTCCCTGTCCGTTAAGCTCCGTTTCCTCTTTGGATTTTCCGGATTTTATCTTCACGTTAATTCGGGAAAATCCGCTTTCCAAATGAACAAAGTCAGAGTCTATCCCTTTTTCGGAAACCCCCTTTTCTATCTCTCTCCCGGTAAAGCCCGCCACAAAGCCCAATGCCTTAGACCTTACCCCCAGCTCCGCTAAAACAATGGAAACGTTAATCCCCTTTCCGCCTATGTAAAACTGTTCTCCCGAGGTACGGTTGGTCATTCCCGCGTTCATATCTTCCATTTGTACAACGTAGTCTACAGCGGGGTTAAAGGTCACGGTATAAACCATTAAATATCTCCTTTTGGCGGCATGTATGTATTGGTACAGGTTCTTTTCGTGGACTTATCAGGGGCGTCCCTTGGTTTTAATTTTTTGCCATGCCCACTCAAAATATGCGGAAGATGTCTCGAACAAAAATACATTCTGCTCGGTTTCCACTACAAATTCCTCAATTGTGTACGGTCTGTAGCTAAAGGGACTTTCATTTTCAAAATCCTCTAACAAATCGCCTTTAAATATTCCCTTGAAAAATTTAAAGGAGTCCTTATTGATCTCGAACAGCCGCTTTAAATAATCCACCGACTTTGTTAAATTTCCCAGTTTATAATATAATATTGACATGGGCAGCAAAAAGGGCGTGCTTTCTTCTTCCGGGTATTTATCTAAAAGCCGGAGCGCAGACTGTTCGTCTTCCAGAAAGGTATAAAGGTGCATCAGGCGGTATCTTGCGCCAAGATTGTCGTTTTCGCACAGCTTCAGCATTTTCTCATACGTTTGTATTGCAAGCCTCATTTTTCCGCTTTGTACAAGCCCTTCGGCATATTTGTCCAACAAGCGCATATAAGGTCGCGTTTCAAATATACTCCAAAATTCGCCTATGCTTTCTTCTCCAAAATATCCTTTTGATTTTAATTTCTTTTCCGTTTCCTCAATCAACTTCCGGTATTTTTCAAGAAGCTTTTCGGCAGAGGAAGCAGACAATTCGGCGACCATTGCCGCTGCGTCAATATTATCGGGGTCAAGCTCCACAGCTTTTTTTGCGTATTTCATAGCTGATTTTTTAGAGGTGGCATATTCTGCAAGCTCTAAAAAATCATCGGAGGATTCTGCATTGTCTTCGGTAATTTCGTTGCCCCACGATTGATGCTGTGATATAAAGCCGCCGATCATTTTTTCCAATTCTTCTTTTGACTGAAAAGACGCTTCTTTATTTTCGGACAAATAATTATTCAGCTCCTTAAATATTTTTTCGCTTTGCTTGCTCATATTATACTCCTTTCTTCCCGCTTTTATTATAATATGTTAAAGCAATGATGTCAAGGCGCTTTTTGCCCAATATTTTCTATCTGCTTATGTCAGTTTTTCAAGTATCTTTCCAATATCGGAGCTGATGCAAATACTTCTGTCTTTAATTTCTTCGGGGCAGTCCGCATCTCCGAGGTTTATGCAGGCATAGACCGCTTTGGGATTATTCATAGTCATTTGGCAGAAAGGGTACTTGATTATAACAGGCGTGTTATATCCCACTCCCAATTCCAAAAACAGAATGCGCCCGTTTTTTCTCGCTTGAATAAAATCGGTATAACGCTTTGCCGCTGCGTTCCAGCCCTCGTCCTCAACGAAGGTATCGTCGGAGCGAAGGTTCATTGTAAGCGGCCGTCCGCATTTCGGACAATGGGGAATCAGTTCGGAGGGTATCCTCATATCCCGCTGTTCGGCTGCCATTTGACGGATAATTTTTTCATTGTCATAGGTGCTGAAATGGCAGGGAAGACTGCACTGAAAAAGACCGTAATCTCCCTGAGTGTAAAACAGCCGCTTCTTGTCAAAGCCCGCCTTTTGAAAGCAGTGGTCAACATTGGTAGTCAGCACAAAGTAATCCTTATCCTTCACCAATGCCAAAAGCTTATCATAAATTGGTTCAGGAGGATTCATATACCTATTTACAAAAATGTATCTGCTCCAGTAAGCCCAATGCTCCTCAGGAGTTTTATACGGGTAAAATCCTCCCGAATACATATCCCGAAATCCGTATTTCCTTCCGAAATCGGAAAAGTATTTTTCAAAGCGCTCTCCTGTGTAGGTAAAGCCCGCCGACGCGGAAAGCCCCGCTCCCGCGCCTATAACTACCGATTCGGCGGTTTTCAGCGCTTCTTTAAGTCTCTCGGTCTGCTCCGAGAATATGCTTGTAAATTTCATAGTCCTCCTCCGTGAAAACGTTAAAAATCGTCTTGATTTTATTTTGAATTTTTTTACAGTATTGGGTTACTGTTTTGACGGCAATTTCCGCCGCTCTTTCTTTTGGGAAGCTAAAAACCCCCGTTGAAATACAGCAAAAGGCTACGCTCTCAACGCTATTCATTTCCGCAAGCTCCATACAGGAGCGGTAGCAGGAGGCAAGCTGTTCCTCCTCCTTTTTCGTAACGCCGCCGTAAACAATGGGTCCTACGGTATGCAAAACGTAATCGCAGGGCAGATTGAAGGCGGGCGTGATTTTTGCCGTGCCTGTCTTTTCCTCATGCCCCTGTTTTCGCATAATATCGGCGCAGGTAAGCCTTAGCTGAACCCCTGCATAGGTATGTATCACATTGTCGATACAGCCGTGACAGGGCTGAAAGCAGCCGAGAAGCTGTGAGTTTGCCGCATTGACGATTGCCCCGCATTTAAGGGTGGTGATGTCTCCCCGCCACAGGTAAAGATTGTCCGAAATGGGCTGAAGCTCATTTATATCCGTGATTCCTCCGTCTGCAATTTCCGTTTTCAGATATTCGTCCTGAATGTCCAGAAATTCCTGCGCTGCCGGCATTGGGGGACGAATATTGAATAAGGAGCGCAATATCCGCTTCTGCTCCGATGCCGATTTCGGAATATCCGTTTCATGATAATATCCGGGGCGCTCTTTAATCAGATACTTTATGAGATAAATACGTCTTTCTTCTTGCGTCATTTTATCATTCCTTCTTATGCTTATACTAATTCCGTTTTTAAATTAGAAATAGTATTAATTCTCTTTGTTATTATATCAGACTTATTGCAGGTATGCAAGCAGGCACTTTTTTGTAACTGCGGCAATATCAAAAACCGCAGCCCCTTGCTCTCGAAGGGATTGCGGTTTTGATTGTAAAGATGATATTTATTGTCATTTAAACTAAGACGTTCTGAGATGACATAACAAAAAATTCCGTTATCAGTTCTTTTTAAGCTCAAAAGACTGGCAGTCTGTGCAGGGAATAACGGTAGGATCGCTTTCATGAGTACCTACCTTTATTTTGTCAAGGCTGCAGTAATTGTCGCAGCAGCAGTGGTGCGTACAATTATTTATAGTGCATTCGATAGACTTGTTTGCAAATTCGGTTCCCATTGTAAAAAACTCCTTTGATTATCGTTAAAAATTAACTTTGACGGTTCGGATGAATGCTTCCGTCAGTTATATTTTTTATCAAAAAGAGCCGTCTATGCAGCAGTGTTTATTGAAAATTTTGGTTATTTAAAGGCATAAGCGCCGTTTTTAAGCTGAAGCTTAAGCTTATCGGCAATAAGGGCGATAAATTCCGAATTGGTGGGTTTCCCTCTCACGCTTCTTATCGTGTAGCCGAAATAGGAATTAAGCACGTCTACGTCTCCTCTGTCCCATGCCGTTTCAATTGCGTGCCTTATTGCTCTTTCAACACGGGAGGGAGTGGTTTTAAAATCGGCGGCGACAGTTGGATACAGCAGCTTGGTGATACAGTTGATCATCTCGCTGTTCTCCACGCTTAAAATAATAGCTCTTCTCAGATAGTGGTAGCCTTTTATATGAGCGGGTACGCCTATCTGATGAATTATGTCTGTCACCGTCATTTCAAGCAGCTTTTCCCGTTCCGCCGCCGTGCCGAAGCCGTTGCTTCTTTGCAGGGCTCTTTCCGAGGAATTTTCCCCGTTATGTGCGTCAACCGCCGTCTTGCACAGCGTGTCAATGTTTACGGGCTTTTTAAAGCAGGCGAAGGCTCCCGCCTTCTGCGCTTTTTCAAGGAGAGTGCTGTCGCTGTCATCTCCCACCACTATAACGGCGGGAAGCGCTCCCATTTTTGTAACAATATAGTCCATAAATTCGGGAGCGTTCATACCGTTCATTTTCGCTTCCATAATTATTACGCTCGGTAAACCGTTGCGGGTTATGTAATCGGACAGCTGTATGCTGTTGGCGGCTCTTGTGACCACATAGGCGCCGGTAGCTTTAAGAGAATTAGCCCAAGTCATTCCTTGTTCGGGTGAATCATTTCCGATAAGAATTTTTAATGTTTCCATTATTTTTAATCTTTCCTTTCATTTCTCCGTAATATTGGTGATTTCTTCCTTTGACAACTAAAATAATAACACTAAATTTTACTAAAATCAATATCGAATACTTAAAAAGTCAAATATTTTTGTAAAATACAAAAAACCGCATTTATGTTGAATATAAAGGCGGTTTTTAATTATTTTATAATGACGTAAGGTAAATATATTGTATTTTATTGGAAATGGGTCTCAACAAAGACGATAAACTGTATAAACGAGACGAAAAAACTTGTATTTTATCGAAATTTGTAGAATTTAGAATTGAGGATTATGCCGCATTTTCCATGTGTTCGTATTCCGCCTCTTCTCCGTTTATGGAAGAGGACACATTGTACATATTTTCCGCAAAGATTCCGTACCCTCTTGTAATGTCATTGACGAAAACGTGAGTTACCGCTCCTACCAGCTTTCCGTTTTGTATTATGGGGCTGCCGCTCATTCCCTGAACGATGCCGCCCGTTTCGGAAAGCAGCTCATCGTCGGTTATTCGTATCACCATATTTTTTGCAAGAGAACTGCTGTTATAATTTACCTTCTCTATCATTATCTTATAGCTTTTGGGCGTCATTCCCTTTATAGTGGTGTAAATTTCCGCCTCGCCTATCTCTATTTCCTGCTTAAACGCCATGGGAACAGCCTCTCTTTCGGGTATTGCTCCGCATTCTCCGAATACGCCGCACTCGGTGTTAAAAAGAATACTGCCGTTTGCCGAGGAGGACATAAAGCTGCCGCAAAGCTCGCCGGGGTTTCCGTTTACGCCTTTAACGACGCTGTTGATACAAACGGGAACCGTCTCTCCGTAGGAAAGAGGAAGAAGTCCCCCTGTGTCCGCATCGCAGACCGAATGCCCCAAGCCGCCGTAGCTGCCGTTTTTCGGGTCGTAATAGGTCAGAGTGCCTATGCCCGCCACGCTGTCTCTTGTCCATATTCCAAGCTTGTACAATCCGTCAGAGGCTGATTTTTCGGGCGTAAGGGCAATGTCAAGCTCCTGTCCCTCACGAATAACTCTAAGCTTAGTTTCTGCTCCGTCTAACTGAACGGCCCGGGTAAGCTGGTTTCCCGAGCTTATTTTTATACCGTTGGCAAAGACAATAATGTCTCCTTCCCTTACCCCCGCTTCCTTAGCAGGAGAATGAGGTCCCGTCTCCCCCTCCACCGAGCCGAAGTCAGTCACCATTACTCCGTCGGTAAGAATCTTTAATCCGAATGGCTCTCCCGAAGGGATAAGCATAGGCTCCTCGGCATTGCTTACCGTTACGTCCTTTATGGGAATTATTCCGTAGAGCATTAATGTCATTTTTTGTCTTGCAGGGCTTCTTGCAGCTCCTTCGGATAACGCCGCCACAGCCTTATTATTCCCTTTAACACGCATTTCCGCCGATACAGCGGGATATGCCCCCACCTTAAAATCTTCCCGTACATTTCCCTTGTGGTAAAAATTGTCGGGAAGAACGGCGCAATAGTACAGTATTTGCAGGAATAATACTACTACAAATGAAATTAATGAAATATAAAGTCCTAATATCACTTTTTTCATTTTCCTACCGTCCTTATAATATTTTTAATACTGTTTTTTCCCTTAACAGTCATAATTTTTAAAATCACAGCCCTTTCGGGCACAAAAATAATATCTGCAATCGCCGTCGTCTTTATGATAGGAAGTTTTTAAATTTTGTTATTGCCTTTTATTCAAAATTATGCTATTATAATATTTACCAAATAAATAAGAGTCGCTTTAAACGAAAACAGGAGTAATGATGAAAATCGCAATAAACATATTAAAAGTATTGGAAATAATAATGTCGGCAATATGGGGAATCATCTTCGGCATACTTGCGCCCCTTTCGCTGATGTACGGAGGTATTGCCGACGAGGCGATTGCGGATCACTTTGTGCTGAAGCTGTGGCTGATAAATTCCATAGTATGCTATATAATAGGCACGATAATCCTTATGTTGGGAGCGTATAAAACCGCTTTGGGCTTTCACGCCGCAGGGCTTATTGTGTCCATTGTGATATACGGAATTTTTCAGGGTATGTTTGAATCCCAAGCGGCGGCAAGCAATCCGGCTCAGCTTTATATGCCCGTAATTTTCCTTACCTTCATCACCCTTGCCATAAATATTATTGCCAACTTTAAGAAAATAACCGCAAAGCTGTCACAGTCCAACGATAAAAAATACGAAGCCGCTCCCTCCGTTCTCGGCGGCGAATACAAAATAGACAAGCCCGATAATAAGAAAAGAAAGAAAAATAAGAATGTATAATTACATATTATTCGATTTGGACGGAACGCTCACCGATCCTTTTGAAGGGATAAGCAAAAGCGTAATCCATGCCCTTGACAGCTTTGGCATAACGGTACAAGACCCCAAAGAGCTTGAAGCATTTATAGGTCCTCCCTTGTTCGACCAATTCAAGGCGCAATTTCATTTTGACGACGGGCAGGCGCAGAAGGCTGTAAATATTTACCGTGAGCGGTATTCGGAAACAGGCTGGAAGGAATGTACGCTTATACCAAATGTAAAAAAGCTTCTGAAACGCCTTAACGAAAACGGCATAAAATCGGCGTTAGCCACCTCGAAGCCGGAGCCGTTTGCCAAAAAAATTTTGGAATACTTTGATATTGATAAATACTTTTCCTTTATAGGCGGGGCAGAGCTTGCCCACAGCGGACGAAACCGCAAAGAGGAGGTTATAGGCTATGTTCTTGAAAGCCTTGATGTAATCGACAAAAGCGCCGCCCTAATGGTAGGGGACAGATTCTACGATATAGAGGGCGCACGCTTAAACGGAATAAAAACCATAGCCTTTTTGGGCGGCTACGGAAGCTTAGAGGAGTTTAAGCTTCACAAGGCGGATTTTATCGCTTCGGATATGAACGAGGTGGGAAGGCTGATTTTTGGGGCGTAGAAACAGCGGAAAAGTTTTCACTCCACATTGCTTAAAAATAATTTTAAAAATCGGAAAGCAGAAGAATATGAGAAGGTGCATAATAATCGGAGCGGGGAAAGGCTGCGCTCCCGAAAAAGAAAAAATAGCTCCCGAGGATTTTGTGATAGCGGCGGACGGCGGCTACGCAAAATGCAGGGAGCTTGGGATAATTCCCCATATGGCGGTGGGGGATTGGGATTCCTTGGGGGAAGCGCCGCAAGATTGTCCCATTTCGGAATTGCCCGAGGAAAAGGACGATACCGACGTTTTAGCGGCAATAAGGATAGGTTTGGATAAAGGCTGCACCGATTTTCATATTTTTTTCGGCACGGGAGGAAGCAGAATAGACCACACCCTTGCGAATATGCAGTGTCTTGTGTTTCTCTCTAAGCAAAACAAGAGAGGCTTTCTCTATGCGGAAAACTCGGTGATAACGGCAATAACCGACGGAAGCATCTGCTTTCCCGAAACCGCTGCGGGCGATATATCGCTTTTCGCCGCAGACGGCACGGCGGAGGGGGTAACGGAAACGGGCTTAAAGTATTCTCTTGACAATGCCCCAATAACCTCGGACTTTCCCATTGGAGTAAGCAATTCATTTACGGGAAGGCGCTCGAAAATAACCGTAGGAAGGGGTACCGTTTATATCTTTTTTCCTAAGGGGGAAGCGCCTATATGACCGAAATGATACAATTGCCCGAAATAACCTTAAACAAGGGCTGCATATTCGACCTTGACGGAACTCTCCTTGATTCCTTAGACGTGTGGAGAGAGGTGGACGACATTTTTTTGAGCAGGAGGGGACTCAAATTTACCGCCGAGTACGGAGAAGCGGTTTCTTCTCTCAGCTTAGACCGTGCCGCCGAGCATACGATAAGAATGTTTAATCTTGAGGAGACTCCGAAAGAAATAATTTCCGAATGGCTTTCGTTAGCTAAAGAGGAGTATGCGCTTCATATTAAGCCAATACCCTTCGGAAGGGAATTCATACATATCTTAAACGAAAAGAAAATACCGATGGCTGTGGCGACCTCAGGACATAAGGAGCTTTATATGCCCGCCCTGAAGCGTTTGGGCATCATTGACTGTTTTAAAGCAATAGCCGACTGTGACACGGTAAATACCGGAAAGGACAGCCCAGATGTATTTTTAGCGGCGGCAGGCTTTATTGACAAGTCTCCCGAGGACTGTATCGTCTTTGAGGACACTGTAAGGGGCTTACAATCGGCAAAGTCGGCGGGCTTTACCACAGTCGGGATATTAGACGCTAAGTCTCCCGAATTGCACCAACAAATAAAGGCTGTTTCGGATTTTGCTTTCTTTGATTTTAGGCAGTTGACCGAAATGCTGATAAACCAAACGGAAAAACATTGACACGAAAGGAAAAACAAAAATGAAAAAAACATTGTCATTATTTTTAGCAGCCGCAATTTCCCTGATTTCAATCGGCGGCTGCAATAACGGCGGCGAGGAGTCGGAAGCTCAAACGGAAGGCGGCACTGTCGGCGAATCGGTTTCCCCAACCGCTGAAACAGTCTATTCCCCCACCGAGGAAAATGTAAAGCTGTTGGGGAGAACCGCATATATAAACGATACGCTGTGCTGCGCTCTTTCCGGCACCGGGGTTGAATTTGAGTTTACCGGAACCAAATGCACTATAACGGTAACGGGAGATTCCACAAGCACAAGCAGCTCAGCCGCCGACAATCAGGCGCGAATAGGCATATATGTAAACGGCGAACGTGTGATAGACGACATGGTTGACAAGTCCGAGGAGGTTTACAATGTGTTTGAGAGCGAAACGGAGAAGAAGGTGACGGTATCTCTTGTAAAGCTTTCAGAATCTGCCAACTCCACAATCGGTATCAAGGAAATAAAGGCTGTAGGCACCGCCATAAAGCCCACCGAAAAGAAGGAAAAGCTTATTGAGTTTATCGGGGACTCCATAACCTGCGGCTACGGAGTGGACGATCCCGACAAGAATCACCACTTCTCCACCAAAACGGAGGATGTAACCAAGACCTATGCCTATAAAACAGCGCAGAGCCTCGGCGCCGATTACAGCATGGTATCATTCAGCGGCTACGGCATAATATCGGGCTATTCGGGAGACGGAAAAAAGGTTGCAAATCAAATTCTTCCTCCCCTTTATGACAAATTGGGCTTTACATGGTCAAGCAACAGCTTGTTTTCTCCCTCAAATGAGGAATGGGATTTCTCCAAGCGCTGTCCTGATGCAATAGTAATAAATCTCGGCACAAACGACGACAGCTATACAAAGGACAACAAGGAGCTTCAGGAGGAATATTCCGAAGCCTACAAGGAATTTATTAAAACTGTCAGGGAAAAGAATCCCGACGCAAAAATTCTCTGTATATTGGGAGTAATGGGCGACAGACTGTTTCCTTATGTACAGCAGGCTGTGGATAATTACAAAGCCGATACGGGGGACGAGAATGTGCATGCGTTAAAGCTTGCCGTTCAATCGGCGGGAGACGGATACGGTGCAGACTGGCATCCCTCCGAGGCTACTCATCAGAAGGTGGCTGAAAAGGTGGCTGACAAAATAAAGGAAATATTAGGGGCTATCTGATACTAAATCTCAATAAAAATCAGACAAATCCAACGACCGGAGCGTCCCTGCTCTGCGTCAGCCCGACTTGAAATATCCGCATATTCCTGCGTCGGGACTTCCTTATGTGGAGGAAAGTGATATAATAAAATAAAAAGGAAAAGGTAAAAGAGGAAAAGAGAAAAATGCCAGTAACATATTAATTTAATGAAAAACAGATAGAGGAATTAAAAGCAGCTCAAAAAGGAATAAAGATAAAAATGTAGAAAAGCGATTGAGCGCACTTCTGCTGAGAGCGGAGGGAAAAAGTAGAAAAGAAGTAGAATATATAACCGGATATAAATATACTTACATCACACAACTGACGACAAAATATATGCAAAAAGGACTAAAAGCTATTACAGATAACCATTACAAGGGCAACTGTAGAAACATGACATATGAACAAGAAGAGGCGTTATTGGAAAAGTTCAAAAAAGCTTCTGAGAATGGTCAAATAGTTGAAACATCTGAGATAAAAGAAGCTTATGATAAAGCTATTGGTCATAAAACCGGAAGAAGTCAAATTTATTACATGTTGCACCGCCATGGTTGGAGAAAAGTAATGCCGAGAAGCAAACACTCTAAGAAAGCAGATGAAGAGGCGATAAAAGCCTCAAAAAAATTAAATCTCAATTAGAAGCTGCCTTTCACGATTTAAATTGTGAAAGATATGAAAATGTACGCCTAATGTTTCAAGATGAAGCCGGTTTTGGAAGAATAAACAAGCCAAAGTATTGTTGGACTATACTCGAATAAGGACTTTTTGCCTCATTTAAAAAGGTACTGCGGTGCTTTTCGTTTCTGAATTTCATGAT
>CAYMFX010000068.1:0-11869 GCA_964389845.1 uncultured Ruminiclostridium sp. | reverse complement strand
CTGTCTGTCTGTCTGTCTGTCTGTCTGTCTGTCTGTCTGTCTGTCTGTCTGTCAAATTATACCACAGCTTCAGCATTTTGTCAAGCCCCTTTCCTAATTTTCGCCATTATGACGGCAAAAATCAGCACTTTTAACCACAAACCTTCTGTGATTTCCTGTGCTTTTTTCTATGCTTTGATTATAGCAGAATCATCACAAAATGTCAACCGTTTTTTAAAAATTTGTATCACTTGCACAATTTGGTAATTTCATTATTGTTTCTATTATCGTTAAAGAAAATTTCAGTGAGAAAGCATTCTGTCAGCCTGCTTTTTCTTGCTCGGAAACTTTCTTTCCACAACCTCGTTAAATTCATCAATTATATACGAACATAACACCAAGGTGTGCTTTTCGGCAATATATTCGATTACCGAGCTGATTTTCTTAGAAGGAAACAAAACTGCGGAAATGAGGACATTGGTGTCAATCATTATTCTCATACAATCGCTTCCACCTCTCCCTGCGAATTTCCTTCACCATATCTGCAACATCTTGTTCATCAGTTAAACCAAGCTTGTCGGCTTCACCCTCAAAATCCCTTTGAGCACTTTTTAATGCGACCGCAGTTGAGTTGGCAATTGCAATATATTGTCCGTTATCAACAAAAACAACCTTGTCACCTTCCTTAACACCAAGCTTTTCCCGAATTGCTATCGGTATTGTGATCTGTCCTTTTGAAGATACCTTTGCAATTTCCATATAATCGCCTCCGTTTCTGAAAAGTAAGGAATTCTTTACTTTATTATATCTATTAGCCGCAATTTTGTCAAGGGTGTTTTGTCAAATTATCACCGCTCCCAATAAAAAACTGCTGATTTAAAGCATCCGTTCGTGCCATAATCGAAAAAAATATTGACACTGCAAAAAATATATGCTATACTGGATACGAAAATAAACTTAGTAATTTAATAAGTAAACTAAGTAAAATACAAAGGAGTGATTTGATGAATAACAACACAGTTACTTGTTCTTTCGTTATGGATAGAGATGTTTATAACACCTTTAAGAGCATTGTAAGTAAGAATGGCGAAAACGTAAAAGGAAATATTGTTCGGTATATGCAAAATGTAATTAAGTACGATATTCCCAATTCTGATACGATTTTAGCGATTCAAGAGGTTGAGAAACTGAAAAAAGACCCGAACAAAAAGGTTTACAGCTCTTTCAGCGAGGCACTGGAGGAGCTTGATAACGATGAATGAAAAGTCTAAGTATAACATTATCTTAACTTCACTTTTCAAAAAAGACGTGAAAACGATACGAAAGCGTGGTTATGATCTCCGACTGCTGGAAAATGTTGTTGATACTCTTGCTATGGGACTGCCTTTGGATAAAAAATACAAAGACCATAATTTGATTGGCAACTATAAGAACTGTAGAGAATGTCACATAACCCCGGATTGGCTGCTTATCTATGAAATTGCTGATGATGACCTTATTCTCTATCTTACCCGAACAGGAACTCACAGCGACGTTTTTTAAATTAAAAATAGTATAAAACAACACCGCACAAAAAATGTGCGGTGTTGTTTTAAGCGGTTTACTCTTTTACAAAGCTGTCCTTCCCCAATCCGCAAACGGGGCAAACCCAATCCTCGGGAATATCCTCGAACTTAGTGCCTGCGGGGATTCCCTCGTCGGGAGCGCCCACTGCCTCGTCGTAAACATATCCGCAGGGACAAGCGTACTTAGCCATAATACAAATCCTCCTTTCGTAATATTATGCCAAAAATGATTTAAATTAATCTATCTCCACTGCAATTTTTTGATTATACTTAACCGCTCCCGCTCTCATAATGGTGCGGATAGCTCTTGCAATTCTGCCCTGCTTGCCTATAACTCTTCCCATATCCTCCTGGGCAACGTGAAGATGATAAACTATAACGCCATCTCCGTCCGGCTCGTCTGCCGTTACCTGAACTGCGTCCTTGTCGTTGACTAACTCCTCAACCATTGCCAAAAGCAATTCCTTCATTGGTTATCCTCCTGATTAATCCTTGAGCAGTCTTTTTACCGTGTCGGTAGGCTGTGCGCCCTTCTTAATCCATTCTGCTGCCTTTTCCTTATCGATTTTGATTACAGCTGGCTGTGATTTAGGATCATAGTAGCCCAACTCCTCAATAAAACGTCCGTCTCTGGGCGATCTGCTGTCTGCAACAACTACACGGTAAAAGGGATTGTTTCTTGCTCCCATTCTTCTGAGTCTGATTTTAACTGCCATAATATTTTCCTCCAAAAATTTTTCTTTATATATCACACCTTAACGGCGCAATTAACCTTGTGCTAATAAAATTACATCTGCGGAAATCCGCCCATGGGCATACGGGGGAATCTTTTCTTTCCCTTGCCCGTGAACTGCTTCATCATCTTCTGCATCATATCGAACTGCTTAAGAAGCGCATTCACGTCCTCCACCTTTGTACCGCTGCCTGCCGCAATCCTGCGCTTGCGCTTTGCGTCGATAATAGAAGGCTTTGCTCTCTCCTTCTTGGTCATTGAGTAAATGATAGCCTTGGTATGAACCATTTTGCTCTCGTCAATATCCTCGTCCTTTATCTTCCCCGAAACTCCGGGGAGCATTTTAACGATTGAGCTTAAGCTGCCCATTTTCTCTATTTGATTGAATTGGGCAAGGAGGTCGTTCATATCGAACTTGTTCTCCTGCATTTTTTTTGCGAGCCTCATTTGCTCTTTTTCATCAACGGTGCTTTTTGCCTTCTCAATAAGCGAAAGCACATCGCCCATTCCCAAAATTCTGTCCGCCATTCTGTCGGGGTGGAAGGGTTCCAGATCGTCTATCTTCTCGCCCACGCCCGCAAACTTCACCGGCTTGCCTGTTATAGCCAACACGGACAGCGCCGCGCCGCCTCTTGAATCGCCGTCCAACTTAGTAAGCACAACTCCGGTTATCTCCAATTCCTCGTTAAAGGTTTTGGCAACGTTGACTGCGTCCTGACCGGTCATAGAGTCTACGGTAAGCAGAATTTCGTCCGGGCTGACCGCTTCAACGATATTCTTAAGCTCCTCCATAAGCTGCTCGTCAATATGCAGGCGTCCTGCGGTATCGAGAATAACTACGTCATACCCGTTGTCCTTAGCATACTTAACGCTTTCCTTGGCAATCACAACCGGGTTGGTCTGACCCATTTCAAATACCTTGGCTCCCGCCCTTTCTCCCACTATCTTAAGCTGATCGATAGCGGCGGGACGGTATATATCGCAAGCCGCAATCATGGGTCGGCGGTTAAGCCCCTTCAGGAACTTGGCAAGCTTAGCGGCATGAGTGGTTTTACCTGCACCCTGCAAGCCGCACATCATAATGACGCAAGGGGGCTTAGAAGGGAAATTAATTCTCTGAGTGGTATTCCCCATAAGCTTTTTCAATTCGTCGTGAACAATATCTATAACCTGCTGAGCGGGTGTAAGGCTGTTCATTACCTCCGAGCCTACCGCCCTTTCGGTAACGGAAGCCACAAAGTCCTTGACAACCTTGTAGCTTACGTCCGCTTCAAGCAATGCCATACGAACCTCGCGCATTGCGTCCTTAACGTCCTTTTCGCTGAGCTTTCCGTGATTCCTCAGATTTTTAAAAACACGGGAAAGCTTTTCGGATAATCCTTCAAATGCCATATTATCTCCTTTATCAAAGCAGCTCTCTCAATTCCTCTGCAACCCTTGCCGCTTCCCTACAGCCGGTCATTTCATCAAGCTCCTTCAATATCTTTTCAAGCCTGCTCCTCTTCTCCATCAGTCCCAACGCCTTCTCGAACTCGTCTAACTTTTCCTCGCACCTTTTGATGCAAGCGAAAGCCGCCTGTCTCGATGCGCCTGTCTCCTCGGAAATTTCGCCCAGGGATAAATCGGAAAAGTAATACATCTCCATTGTCTCCCGCTGCTTCTTCGTGAACAGCTCCTTATAAATGTCGTAACAATCGGCGTTTTCAAAATTCTTAGACATGATAGACCACCTGTAAACCCTTTTGCATTGTCAGCGCAACTGCTATTATACCAAACTAACCTGACAATGTCAATAGGTTTACATGATTTTTTTCAGTTACCCACATTTTCATACCCCCTTTTTCGGAAAATTAGCTCAAAATATTGCAAACCTTCCTATTTTATGATACAATATAATTTAATACACTATAAGATACTTTTCATCACGGAAAGGATTTCGGAACGAACTATGTTTAAATACAAAAACGTAATGGCGGCGGGCTTTACAATGTTCTTTCTCGCCACGGCGGCGCAGATGATATATTCTATCATGGTTCTGCCGCCCCATGAGAGAACCGTAATTCTGATAAGCGGTCTCCTGCTGTACGCTGTGCCGGTGGTCATATTCATAAGCGGGAAGCTTAAAAGATCGGCTCCCTACATTTTAGTCGCCTTCTATGTTATTTCCTGCTTTGTTATGGCTATATTCAATAAAAATGAGATGTACCTTCCGATTTTATTTTCGGTGGCAACGGTGTTTGTGAGCTTCTTTCTGTCCTCTAAGATTTTGCTGTGGTATCTTGCCCTTTCCGATGCGGCGCTGTTGGCGCTGCCCATTGCCTTTTTCCCCGGAGGAAGCATTCCCTACTTCGTCCCCGTCTACATTGTGGTTATTATCTGCTACAACTTTGCGGGATTGGCAATGTCACTTTTCGTACAGACAATACAAAGCAGCATAGTATCCCTGAAGCGCCGCAACAAAAAGCTGTCACAGTCCGACCGAAGAAAGGATCTTTTCTGGGCGGCGTCGGCGGGAAAAATGAGACAGTCCGCCGACGAGCTTTCACAAATCTGCGGCGCCCTCCTTGAAAGAAACGATATTCCCGCAACTGTCCGCAAAAAGCTTTCCGAGATACAAATAGGCACGGGCAAGCTTTTTATGACGCTGAACGATGCGGAGGACTATGCCCTTGCCGAAAGCAGGCGCATGGAAATTAAAAAAGAGCCTTACCGCTTCGACAGCTTGGTAAAATCAATGTCCGCTATCTGCGCCGCCTGTCCCAATGAAAACATAGATGTGCTTATCGATTGTCAGGCGGATATTCCCTCGGTTCTTTCGGGCGACATCAGACGAATTGCCCAAATAATAATGAACCTCTACGAAAACTCGGTAAAGAACACCGAAAGCGGCACTATAACCGTAAGCTTCTCCTCCCGCAAAACCAAAGAGGGAGTTAATCTCCAGATAACCGTAAGCGACACGGGAAAAGGCTTAAGCGAGGAAGCCGAAAAAAGGATTTTTACCGTCTATTCCGAGGAGGACGGGGGAAAGCCCGTAATCCATTTGGGCTTAGGCATTTCCAAGGAGCTTATAAACCTTATGGGCGGCTTCATTTTTGTAAGAGGCGAGAAAACGGGAGGAACCGCATTCACCTTGACCGTACCCCAGGGCGTAGTGTCCGATACTCCCTTTGCGGCAATTGAAAAGCCCGAAGCCCTCAGCGCACTTTTGTATATCAAGAATACGACTGTAAGAGACTCTGCGGCGGCACAGCTTGAAAAAATGGGAATAAGCTGCGACAGCTGTATGACAAAGTCCGAATTTATGATGAAGAAGGACAGCCCCGGTATAACTCATATTTTCTGCGACTACGGATTTTATCTTTACGATAAGCCTATCTTCGACATTATTGCAAAGCGTGTAAGAGTTATAGTTATAAGCGGAGCGGGAAAAACGGGAACGCCCCTGCCCGTCAATATAAAGCGCATTTCCTATCCCATAAGCATGGCTTCCTTCGTCCGAATTTTCTCGGACAAAGGCGGCGGCAATATTCGCCTGCGCCGATTTACCGCTCCCGATGCAAAGGTTCTGATAGTAAGAAACAAAGGAAGCAAATTCCCGGATTTGAAGCATTACAAAATTCCCTATGAGGAATGTGTTCCCGAAAATGTCACGGACAAGCTTAGAGAAGACGATTACGACCTGATACTCCTGTGCGATAACCCACAGGGCACCGCCGCAAAGATAATGATTTCCGACGACGGAATGTATATGCACATACCCGTTATTGCCTTTGGCGGAAGCGGAGAGGGCTGTTCCGACACACTGTCTCCCGACTGTACGGAAGAGGAGCTTGAAGAGCTTCTTGAAAACTATCTCCCCGAAAACACATTATGCTACAACACCTCGGAGGAAACAGCGTATTTCAGCTCTTTTGAAGGAAAGGGGGAGCAGTGATGATAAAAACGTTAATAACCGCAGATTCAAACTGCTACTACCCCTACGAGCTGTTTCCCGAGGAAATGCCGCTTATACAGGCGGAAATACAAACGAACTCGGGTTCTTTCAGGGAAAGCCTTGAAATAGCTTCGGAAAACATTCTCGAATACGCCTCCAGAACAGGAACCACTCCAAAGCTTATCCCCCCCTCTGAGGAGGATTACCGAAGCTTCTTTAAAAAACAGCTTGAAAAAGCCTCAAATGTATGCCACCTGTGCTGTTCCTCACAGATTCGCAGCTGTTATAAAAACGCCAAAGCGGCTGCCGAATCCATGAATAACGTATATGTAGCCGATACAAGGCAAATAGGCGGCGGAATGCTGTTTCAGGTGATGCAGGCGGTTCGTCTTGCCGCCGAGGGCTTCTCCCCCGAATTTATAATGAGGGGCATTGACGAGCTGGACAAGCATATAAACAGCTCCTACGCCGCCGATGACACCTCCTGGGGACGCTATTTGGGCAGGATTCCCGGCAATCTCTCATTAGCCTTGGACTTCTTCGGCATTTCCCCCACCGTAACGGTACGAAACGGCGGGATAATTCCGGGAGCGGTATTCAAAAACGGAGAACCCTACTATAAGAGGTACATCAGGAAAATGCTTAAGGGCAAAAAGAATATAGACTCATCTATTCTTATTATAAGCTGTCCCAAGCCCTACGGAAGCTTAATTTCAGCTTATAAATCCGAAATAGAAAAGTACGTCAGCTTTGACAAGATAGCGGTGACGGATATTTCCGCCAAATTTATCTGCCGCCTCGGCGAGAACTCATTGGGACTGCACTTCTTAAATACCAAATAAGCCGTTGAAAATTGACAATGGACAATTGCGGCGGGGTGAACAGTTGACAGTGTAAAGTTGAAAGTTGAAAGTTAAAAGTTGTGGAATCGCCTGCGGCGATGGATTTGAAATTGTATGGTGAGGAGATTTTTGTTTGATCATTAAAAAATAAAAAATTCCGGTACAAATGTACCGGAAAATAATGATTTCCTCATAATCAAAGGCAAATGTCATTTTAAGAAACTTTACTGAAGTGTTAGTATCTTTGTATTACTTATACTCATAACGTGCCATAGCGGGCATTTCTGCGGGCTTCTCGGCGATGTTTATTTGCGATTGGATCAATGCAAATAATTTTCGGCTTGGGGCGATTACTCCTTTCGCTTTCTGAACACAATAACCTTACTGAGAATATAATTAAGCACCAGCACGAAAACGCTTGAAACCGCCTTTGCAAAGAACTCCCAAATGACTCCGCTGATACCGGTAAGGTCAACGAGAAGGAACATTATCAGAATATCGACAAACAAGGTAAGTACCCTTGCCCCGTAAAACTTAAGTCCCTCCGAAAGAATATGAATCCCCTTAGCCTTGCTCTCAAACACCCATATCCTGTTGGTGATATAAGCAAATGTCACCGAGCAGATCCATGACAATACCACAGGAAGAGCGGTAGCGCTTTCCGTACCAAAAACCGCCGTCAGATTAAACACCCACTTGAGAAAATCGGGAACGCTGTTTTCGTCCGGAAAAATCCATCTGAACAAATAATAAGTCACATATGATACAACAGTAGTAAGCACGCCGAAAATAATATAGTTGCAAAGCTCCTTGTACTCATGATACAAAGGCTTCCATTCCCTCGGGTGTACTGCTCTTTTTAATATACTTTTTATATCAGCCTTCATTTTTTATCCTTCCGTCAATTACAGTTTAAACAAACAATGTATATTATACCAAATTATTAAAACAAATTCAACCCAAAGAAAGGAATTAATATGGAAACCGGCATAGTCATTGCATTATTGGTAATATTATCGGCGCTGTTTTCGGCTACGGAAACCGCCTTTACAAGCGCCAACCGAATACGTCTGAAAAATATGGCGGAGGAAGGCTCCGTAGGCTCTGCGGTAGCCCTCAGGGTAATGGACAAGTACGATAAATGCCTGACTACCATACTGATTGGAAACAACATTGTAAATATCGCCACCTCATCACTGGCAACCCTGCTTTGCGTGCAGCTTTTCGGCGATAACGGACCCGTAATCGCCACCGCCGCCACAACGGTAATCGTCCTTATCTTCGGCGAGATAACCCCGAAAACCATTGCCAAAGGAAATGCGGAAGCCTTTTGCAGATTTTTCGGAAGGGTAATGTGGGGCTTAATGATAATTTTTACTCCCGTTTCTGCAATATTTCTGCTGATACAAAAAGGGGTTTCAAAGCTCTTTATCAAGAAAAAGGACGTGTATGTCACCGAGCAGGAGCTGATGCACATAATCGACGAAATTGAAGACCAAGGGGTTTTGGAGGAGCAGGAAAGCACCTTAGTCCGCAACGCCTTGGAATTTGACGAAACCACCGCCGAGCAGATTATGCAGCCAAGGGTAAACGTAGTGGGCATCGATATTCACGATACCCCCGAGCACGTTATGGAGCTGTTTAAAACCGAATCCTACACCCGTATGCCCGTTTACGAAAAGTCGCTGGACCACATAGTGGGAATGATAAGCTATCGTGAATTTTCCCAAAGGGTATTGGAAAACAAGGATTTCACAATTTCCGAGTTAGTGACCGACATAATTTACATTCCCACCTTAATGCGAATCTCCGAGGTGCTTAAAAAAATGCAGCGTGAGAAGGAGCATATAGCCGTAGTGGTAGACCAATACGGAGGAACTGCGGGCATAGTCACCATGGAGGACGTTTTGGAGGAGTTAGTGGGCGAGATATGGGACGAAAACGACATAGTGAGCGTCCCCGTGAAATTCGTCAGCGAAACCGTCTTCCGGGTAAGCGGAAAGGTGTCAAAGGTGGATTTTAACCGCTATTTTGAGGGCAAAGGAATGAATTATGAAATCGAAGGAGATTTCAACACCGTAGGCGGCTGGGTTCTTCAGCTTTTCGGCAGGATACCCTCCGAAGGGGATATTGTGGAAACCGACGAGTTTAAAATCACCGTGGAAAAGGTTGAGGAACGAAGAATAACGAGCCTTAAATTTGAAATAAAGCCGCCCGAAAAGGACGAATAGAAAATTTTTTATTATGAATATATTTTGCTTAGTTCTGTTGATATTTTCGGCAGTGGCGCTTACCGGAGAAATAATAATGCGCTCGGTCCTGAAGATAGAGAATTTCGGAGTTGATAAGCGCTGGCTGGACTTTCATGGAAAAACCATTCCCGCCGAGGATTTTATTCCCCACGACATTTCCGAGTCGCTTATTTTTGTTTTTGCCTTTTCTTTTTCGGGCTTATTGCTTCAATTTATGACAATGCCTTGGATAGGCACGGTTTTCTGCGGTCTGTGCTTTGCGGCAATGGTTTTATTTGCGAAAAAACACATTGCCTTAAATATTTATCTGACGGCTAAGGACGAAAAGCTTCCTAAGAACCGCCCCGATATAGGCGACAGAGGCGTCTGCTGTGAAAAAATCTACGGCGGCAGCTACGGACGCATTACATTTTCCTACAAGGGACACGATTATAAAATAAACGCCCTCTCCGCCAACGAAACCGACATTGAAACAGGCGAAGAGGTTATTGTTGTGCATAAGGAGGAAGAGGTATGCTGGGTGGAGAGAACCGATGAGGAAATGGCGGCAATCGAAGACGAGTAATTTTTAATTATTAATTATTTATGAAATTTGATAAGCTTTCTTGACTTGTATTCGATAAATGTGTATAATGTTATATTATAGATTGGTACATTATAAATTAAAGTATAAGGAGAAAAAATTTGGCAAGGAAAAAGAAAATCAGCGGGCTTTCCATGGCGATAGTTGCTTTAAATATAGTTATTGTGGGCATTATTATTCTGCTTATCGTGTTGGTTTACTTCCATATGAGAGAGGATTCCGACAACGGACGGGAAGAGGTAACTACCACTGTTACAACAGTACCCAGTGCTACCGAAACAGGAGCCTTAACCTCGTCGCCCGAACAGACGGGAGCAGCAGGAACCACCGCCGAAACCAACGTATCGGAGCCGTCGGTTACCACGGAAGAATCTATCGCGCTGCCCCAGACATATAATAAAGAGTTTTTCAAGGACGATTTATTCATTGGCGACAGTATTTTTACAGGTCTTTATCTTTACAGCTATCTTGATACCGAAAACGTATTTGCGGCGGTAGGGCTTAACCCCGATTCCTCGCTTACCTATCAGGACGAAAGCGGACAGACCTGCGCACAAAAAGCAGGGACAATGCAGCCTCGAAATATTTATATTATGCTCGGCACAAACGGTCTTGCTTCCCTTGACGGCGATTATATGGCAAAGCGCATGTTAGCGCTTATCGAGGCGCTGGAAAACGCTTGCCCCACTGCAAAAATCTGCGTCATTTCAATCCCTCCCGTAACAAAGGTACACGACTCCGAGGGCAATGAGACAATGGAAAAGGTCAATGCTTATAACAAGGCTCTCAAGGGCTACTGCGACCAGGGCGGTTATACTTATATCGATATATGCAGCAGGCTTACCGATGATGAAGGCTTCTTCTCCTCCAAATATGCGGAAGCGGACGGACTTCATTTCCTTGGCGGAACTTATCCGGCTGTATTGGGATATATTGAAAAAACAGTAGGCTGACAAAAATAAAAGATAATACAAAAGAAAGGAAGATACAACAATGAACATCAAAGGATTTTTGAAAACAGCAATTTCTGCGGCGCTGCTGCCTATCATGCTTCTAACCGGCTGCGGCGGAGACAATAAGGAAATAAACGCAGCCCCTTCCGAGGTATTGGAGGCAGTGACAAAGGAAATAACCGTAGAAAGCTCCGCCGTTAAGAACGAGAGCGAGTTAAAAACTTATTACAGCGGTATTGACGAATCAACGGTGGAAAGCGCCGCTATGTGCCTTTCGGTAGGACACCCCGACGAGATAGCAATAATAAAGCTCAAGACCTCCTCCGATGCTCAGACCGCTGTCAAGGCTCTTAAGGAGAAGCTTGAAAAGCAGAAGGAAACCTACAAGGACTACACACCCGAGGAAATGTTTAAGTTAGAGGACGCACAGGTGTACTCCGTTCAGAACTATGCGGTATACCTTGCCGTTTCCGACAACAGCAAGGCAAAAAGCATTGTAGATGAAAAATTAAAGGGTTAATAATACTTATAAGCGCAAATAGGAAGAAGGCGGTAAGATGGTAGGAGAAAGCGTTATAATAACAATGCTGCTTGGCATTATGTCATTCAGCTTGTTCAGAGCGAAGCGGAAAAGGTGGGCTGTTGCCGCTCTTCCTCTTATTCTGCTGCCCGCCGTCAATTCCGTTGCAAAGCCCCTTTGCGTATTTGTTTTGGGTATTGATTTTACCTTTGTGATTGCGGTCTGGACTATTTTGGTGGCAGTAATGGCTTCCTGCATATGGATAGGCTTCCTTACCGCAATTTATCTCAACAAGAAAAAGTCAAGGGTTGCATATATGCTAAGCTGTACGGCATTTAATATTATTTTGGCAGCGGTCTTTATGTGGGATCATTACCATGCGCTTGGGGGAGAGTTTACTTTCTTCTGATAGGAAAGGGGGATATATATGAGTACAAAAGAAAAAGCCTTATATATTTTTAAAAGGCTTACCGAAGAACAGTTAAAGGCATTTGATACAATGTTC
>CAYMFX010000067.1:0-12066 GCA_964389845.1 uncultured Ruminiclostridium sp. | reverse complement strand
TTATGGCAAAGAACGCAAATGTATCGGTAAGGGTAGAACCCGAAATCAAAGAACAGGCGGAGGCTTATATGTCGCAGTTGGGTTTGCCTGTTTCTGTAGTAATAAACGCACTCTATCGACAGATTATCCGAACAAAAAGTATTCCTTTTCCTTTGTCGCTGAATTCCTCTCTACCCGTGCGAAGCCAAATGACCGACGCAGAATTTAACGAAATGATGACGGAAAGTCTTGCACAGGCTAAATCGGGACAGGGAGAGGAAATGGAGACCGTATTTGAACGGCTGGAAAAAACACTATGAAGGAATACAAAGTTAAACTGACAGAATATGCCGAAAATCAGCTCCGCGACATTTTAAATTATATTGCTGTGACATTAGCTTCGCCTATTGCGGCGAAAAATTGGCTCTCCAATATGAAAAAGCAAATGTCTCAGCTTTCTTTTATGCCGCAAAGGGTCGTTCTAACAGACGAAGAGCCTTGGCACAGCCGCGGCATACATAAGCTTGTTGTAAAAAATCATCTTGTCTACTTCTGGATTGACGAGGATCATTCCGTCGTATGGGTAATTGCCATCGTTTATGGACGAATGGAGCAGACCGAACAGCTGAAAAGAATAGATTTTGAGTTTTAGACGATAAATTTTCATTTATCGCGGTATTTTGAGCAATTTTAGAGTCTATTGCAGAGAGCAGACCACTAATCCGCTTTTGTATGCCAATATTAGGCAGAAATAATTTTATGCTCTGAATATTTTTAATCGGTAACTTAGGTTGAACAGCTCCTACTGTCCCTTTCCTTATTTCATCTTGCCCCATACTGGACACAAGGAAGTAATAGAGATACTCCCTGTCAACATCTCCTCTAATGTCAATTAGTTTAACGCAGTTTTCTGTCAGATTAGCCCCATTTAGAGTTTCACCAACAACAGCTATTAACCCGATTGTTCCGACAATGCTGATTAGTATATCACCTGTATCAACAATATATCGTGAAATACTCTTTTGTGTATCATCATCTACATATTCATAGCTTGGCTTCAATTCAAGTGTTTTTTCTGTTAAATCTCTAATTCTGATATACGGGTGAGTATTCCGTTCAGTTATTAAATTTACGCCTTTGGGCAGTCTTTTTCCACCCTTAACAGAAGCTATATCACCAATAGTCCATTCTTTCCATTCAGATGTCATACCCAATTGCCCCCAGTTTCTCTCTGATCTCGTTTTCAAGCTCATGGGACTGTATGAACATCTCTGAAAGCTCCGAAGTTAAGCGTTTCATCTTTTCATCGAACGGCTCTCCGTCATCTTCTTGTTCCTCAATACCTACATATCGACCTGGAGTAAGAATATAATCTTGTGCAGCAATAGCCTGAATATCGGCGACAGCGCAGAAACCCTTGACTTCCTCTAACGTGCCGTCCTGAAATGCTTTAAATGTATCAGCGAGCTTATGAATGTCTTCATCCGTGAAGTCACGGTGCTTACGGTCAACCATATACCCCATTTTACGGGCATCAATGAACAGCGTTTTACCTTTTCGCTTCTTATTTTTGCTTATGAACCACAGCGTTACGGGAATTGTTACGCTATAAAAGAGCTGCGTCGGCATAGCGACAATGCCCTCAATGAGATCAGCCTCTATGATGTTCTTTCTTATATCGCCCTCACCGCTAGACTGCGTGGAGAGTGCGCCGTTCGCAAGAACAAGACCGATCTTACCATTCGAAGCAAGGTGATGTATCATGTGTTGTATCCAGGCATAGTTAGCATTGCCCGCCGGCGGAACACCGTACTTCCAGCGAACATCGTCCTTGAGTTTGTCCTGTCCCCAATTGGAAAGATTGAACGGCGGATTAGCCATTATAAAGTCGGCTTTTAATGTTTTATGCAAATCGTTGAAGAATGTATCGGCGTGATAATCACCAAGATTAGCACCTATACCGTGAATAGCCATATTGATTTTAGCCATTTTCCAAGTATCAGCGTTAGATTCCTGACCATAAACAGAGATACTATCTCTTTTACCACTGTGTGATTCGATAAAATCCGCAGACTGCACAAACATACCGCCTGAACCACAGCATGGGTCATAAACACGGCAATTCTCAAAGGGCTGCAATATGGCAACGATTGTTTTTACTATGCTTTCGGGGGTATAGAACTCACCGCCCTTAACGCCTTCGTATGCAGCAAATTGTTTTATACAATACTGATATGTTGTACCAAGCAAATCTTTATGCTTATCAGTGGTTTGCGTCATATCCATATTAGTAAACAAGTCAACAACGTCACCGAGAACACGCTTGTCAAGATCGGGACTTGCGTAATTCTTCGGGAGAACGTTCTTTAAGGTCTTGTTTTCGTCCTCGATGGCTCGCATAGCATCGTCAATGACAGAGCCAATCTCCGGAGTATGTGCAGCGGCAGATATCGCCGACCACCGAGCCTTTTCGGGAACAAAGAAGATATTGTCCATAAGGTAAGCGTCAGGCTCGTCCTCAAAGCCGTCACCGTCAGCCACAAGTTCGTCGTATCGCTTTTCGAAAGCACTTGAAATATACCGCAAAAATATGAGACCCACAATTACTTTTCTATACTCTGCAGCAGGAATATGCCCCCATAATACACAGGCAGCGTCCCAAATCTGTTTTTCAAAGCCAATATTGGCATTGTTCTTTCCAGCCATAGCATTACACCTCATTAAACTCACGCTTAAAACAAGATATTATCCGTTATATTATATCACAATCTGCAAAAAAAGTCAACTATTCAAAAGAGTTTTTTGCAATTCCTATAAATTTATAATGTGAAACATATATACAGCTGTTGCACATTCGTATTGTAAATTCACATCTTAAATGCACATTTTTTACTGTTTTGCTCACTTTAAACTTTTCAGTAAAAAAACAGATGCCTATCATGAAAGCATCTGTCTTTGACTGTGATAGCACATTTTATGTGTCTTTTAAAATAGCTACTGAGAAAACTTCTACATCAGCCTTAATCAATTAGGCTGTTTTTATAAGCAATGTCGTTATAATGCGGGTTCAGCTTGGTATCCTTAAATATGTTAAACTCCCCCTTCCCACTTTGACACCGACTGAAAGGACACTCCCAAAATATCCGCAAGCTGCTCCTGGGTAAGCTCCCGCTGCTTTCTTTGCTTCTTAAGATTTTCTCCGATGTATAAAGTCATAAGAATCCTCCTTAAATTTTATACGGTACCGTTGTATAAATTATAGTATCATTACTGATTTAATACAATAACCACTTTATTGAAAGCTCTTCAACGAATGGTTGAATTATTCCAAATCATGCAATAAAAAACTTCGCCGACCTATTTGTGAAAACAGACCGTCAAGCCTGCCAATCACATTTAAATCGTCGAAGTTTTTCTTAGTTATAAATTTTCAACTGTCAACTTTCAAATTTCAACTGTCAATTACCTTCTCTTCTTAGCCGCCAAAGCAGTAAGTCCTGCCGCAGCGGTACCCAATGCCGCAAATCCTATTGCTGCCGCACCCGTGCCGGGGTTATTGCCGGTATTGCCCGCTGCAGTGCCTGTGGTTGTCTGAGCCGCAGTAGTGGTTGCTTCTGTAACGGTAGTCGCTTCTGTAACGGTAGTAATCTCCGTTGAAGCGGTAGCTTCAGTATCGGCGGTGGCGTCAGCGCCCGCTGCGTCTCCTGTACCGGCCGCATCTCCCGTAGCATCGTTATCTCCTCCGAGAATATCGTCAACAGCGTCGCCTGCTCCGTCAGCTATATCTTCCGCACCTCTGCCAATATCGCCGACAACATCGCCCACCGCAAAAGCCGAGGCGCTGAGCGCCATAGCCGCTGCGGCAGCCGCAAAGATATATTTGATTTTTTTCATCTTAAATACCTTTCCTTTCAAATTCATCTATAAAAAGCCCATATGAAACAATACAAGCTTGTCGGGACAAATTATCCCGATAATATTATCTGAAAGAAAAGCTTCAATTATAAGTGAAATTTTTAAACGGAAAAATTAACCAAATTAAAACATATCCTGAATATTCATCTCGTTCTCATTCTCAAAAACTCCCTCAACCTCGGAAGCTAACCTCTTGCCGCAGCGTGAGCAGTAAGCGTATTTCATCTTAACCGTATTGCCGCAGCGGGGGCATTTTATAAGCCCCAATATATCGTCGATTCTTCTTTCGGCGGCGGCAATCCGCTTCTTCGTGCCGTCAATCTGCACCGTCATTGCGGCAATTTCCTTCGAGTCCCCCTCGCCGTTCTTGCACATACCGTAAACCGCAGCTCCAAGCTCTCTGTATTGTCCTGCCAAAAGCTTTTTGAGAGTAGCAATGGATAATTTCAGCATTGCCACCCTATAATTTTCGTCCGCCTTCTTAGCGGCGGCGTCCGTCAGCTCTTTTATTGCTCCCAATAATTCCGTCATCATAACCGTCAGCTCCTTAAATGTTAAAATATGGATTGTAAGATTTCTCAAAATCCAATGTGCTGTCCTCGCCGTGTCCGCAGTACAGCTTATAATTTCCTTCGATACCCTTGAGCCTTCTTATGCTTTCCCCCTGCTCCCTCATATTTCCCGAATACAAATCGGTGCGTCCTACAGAACCCTTGAAGACAGTATCTCCCGCAAAAATAACGCCGTCTCCGATAAAGCAAACGCTTCCCTTGCTGTGACCGGGCGTCGCCATTACCTTAAGCTTCACCCCGCCTAACTCAATCTCGCCGCCCTCTTCCAAAAGCACATCGGCGGAGGTGGGATTAAAGCTTACAAAGGGCGCAATCCGTGCTCCCGACTTTTCCTTGTCGCCGAGCATTATCTCGTCATCCTTGCCGATATAAACGGAAGCCCCGTACCTTTCCTTAAGATAACCGACTGCTCCGATATGGTCAAAATGCCCGTGAGTAAGCAGTATTGCCATAAGCTTAAGCCCCATTTCTTCGAGCCTTGAAGCAATCCGCTCTCCCTCGTCTCCCGGGTCGACCACCGCTCCCTTGCCCTCGCCCAAATCCAAAATATAACAGTTTTCGGAAAGCATTCCCACTGTCAGCTTTACAACGCTTAAACTCATTATTTGCCGGTCCTTTCCACGGAGACAACTCCGTCTATCTTTTTAAGCTTTATCATTAAATTTTTAAGCTGCTCAACTCCCCCTATCTCTAAGGTAAGAGAAATATTGGCATTGCCGTTTTTCAGATTATGGGCGTTTATCTCGTGAATAGGCACTCTGCTTGCGGAAATAGCGGTGGAGATGTCAGCGATAAGGGAGTTCCTGTCCTGAGCGATAATGTCAAGGGCAGTTTCATAGCTTGCCTTTGCGCTTGCCGCCCACTTAACGCTTATCCAGCGCTCGCTGTTGGCAGGGTTGCTCTGCTGCTCCGTCACATTGCGGCAGTCCAGCTTGTGCACCGAGACTCCGAAGCCCCTTGTCACAAAGCCTATTATATCGTCACCCGGAAGCGGGTTGCAGCAGCGTGCAAACCTTACGTCACAGCCCTCGATTCCGTCAACGATAACGCCGCTGCTCTGCTTTTTGGCAATGGTGTCGCTGATAACCTCGTTAATATCGGGCTGAACCTGAGCCTCCTCCTTCTGCTGCTTTAAATTCTCGTCCTTGGCTCTCTGTATAATCTTGCTTAATGTAATGCCGCCGTAGCCTATCGCCGCATACAAATCGTCAATGCGCTCAAAATGCAGCCTGTTTGCAAGCAGCAGCAGGAACTCATCGTCGCAAGCAATGCTGTTTCTTTTAAGCTCCGACTCTAAGGAAGCCTTTCCTCTGACAATGTTTTCGGCTCTGCACTCCCGCTTGAACCATGCTCTTATCTTAGCCTTAGCCTCGTTGGTCTTGGCTATATCGAGCCAATGACGGTTAGGACCGTAATTGGGGCTGTTGGTGGTCATTACCTCCACAATATCCCCCGTCTTAAGCTGGTAGTCGAAGGTTGCCATTCTGCCGCCTACCTTTGCCCCCGTCATTCGGTTTCCCACCTGGGTGTGTATAGCGTAGGCAAAGTCGATTACCGTCGAGCCGAGAGGAAGGGTTATAACGTCTCCCTTAGGCGTAAACACATATACGTCGTCGGGGGCAAGGTCAACCTTCACCGCCTCCGCAATCTGCTCAACGTCGTCCGCCTCCTGCTGCTGCTCCAAAATCTGTCTTATCCAGTCGAACCGCTGTTCTCCCGCAGCCTTCTTGCCTAACCCCGCCTTGTATTTCCAGTGTGCTGCGATACCGTACTGAGCGGTATTGTGCATCTCAAAGGTACGAATCTGAACCTCAAAGGGTATGCCTTCCCGTCCGATTACCGTTGTGTGCAATGACTGATACCTGTTGGGCTTGGGCGTGGCGATATAGTCCTTGAAGCGGTAGGGAATGGGTCTGAACATATCGTGGATAACGCCGAGAACATTGTAGCATTCCACTATGGTCTGCACAATAACTCTGACGGCGAAAATGTCATAAATCTCCTCAATATTTTTGCCCTTGACATATATTTTTTTATAAATGCTGTAAATACTCTTAACACGTCCCTCGATAACGGGAGGGGGCTGTATGTCCGATATTCTTTCCGCAATGCGCTTTTTAATGCTGTCAATAAAGCTGTCTCCCTGAGCCTTTCTGGCTTCGAGACCCTTCTGAACCTCCTTGTAGCCGAAGGGATCAAGGTAATAAAGGGCAACGTCCTCCATCTCCTCCTTAACGTCGTTCATACCGAGACGGTGAGCGATAGGAGCGTAAAAGCTCATAGTTTCAAGAGAGGTTTTCCGCTGTTTTTCCGGCGGGCGGCAGGCAAGGGTTCTCATGTTGTGAAGCCTATCCGCAAGCTTGATAATTATAACTCTTATATCCTTGCTCATTGCCATAAGAATCTTGCGGATATTTTCGGCGTGCTGCTCCTCCTTGGTATTTAAAGGCACCTGACCTATCTTAGTCACCCCGTCTACCAAAAGCGCAACGTCCTCGCCGAATTTCTTCCGTATGGTATCAAGCTCCACTCCCGTATCCTCCACAACGTCGTGAAGCAAAGCGGCGCAAAGCGTATCCGTGTCCATACACATTTCCAGCAGAATATAAGCCACCGCAACCGGGTGAGAAATATACGGTTCGCCGCTGGTGCGCACCTGTCCCCTGTGAGCGTTTTCCGCAAACTCGTAGGCGGCTTGTATCTTCCGGGTGTCATACAGCTTATCGCCGCTGTGAATGCGCTCCATCAGCATATCAATGGTGTACGTCATATTCAAACTCCTAACCTTTTCCTTAGCCTGCTCATAAGCACACTGCCCTCAATGTCCATTTTTCCTGAGGTTTTAACCGTCTCTGCCCTCTCGGAAAACAAGTCCTGCTTAATAAGCCCCACGCTTTCAAATAAATCGAGAGCCACTCTGAACATACAGTAATTTATTCCTTTGGAATAGGCAATGTCGGCACAAGCGGGAATATTCGGGCAGGCTCTTACAATATCGTAAACCGTCATCTGAGCCTGCCTGTCGGGAATCACCCTTTTTGCCAGCGACGGCGGCACCTCCTCGCCTCGGCAAAGCTTTTCGTAGGCAGTTTCCGCACTGAAATATCTGTCCTGGTTAAAGCCGCTGAATCTTATGTCCGAAAGTCTTAGGGAAACCGTTCTTGAACCGTTGTACTCGTTAATTTCCGCCGTCACCAATAAATCGACTTTATCTCCCGCCTTGTAGCCGAATGCGTCGTATGACAATTTAAAGCTGATAATTTTGAATTCCATGCCGCCGAAATCTACGGCGAAGGAAACATATTTGCCGTCCTTAAGAGAGCGAACGGATTTTATCGTGCAGCTGTGCATATAGAAAACCGGCGTGGGATTAGCTTCCCCAAAGGGCTGGAAATAATCGAGGCTCTCTATGTTTTCTACGGTAAGCTCATCGGGAGCGACCGCCGCTTCGGCAGTACAAAGGTCTTTAGGCATTTCGGGGAAATTCTCCCGTGAATATTTTTCCACTCGGCTTATAAACTCTTCAATTCTTTCTGTTTCAAGGGTAAGTCCTGCCGCCTTGGTATGTCCTCCGAATTTTACAAGACAATCGGAAAGCTCGCTGAGCATTTTAAAGAGCGAAAACCCTTCCACGCTTCTTGCGCTCCCTCTTGCTTCCTCTCCCTCACGGGTAATGACAATAACGGGCTTGCCGAATTTATTCAGCAGTCTTGCCGCAACAATCCCTATAACTCCGTGACTCCAGCAGTCGCCGCAGACTATTATCACTCTTGATTTTATCAAGCGGGGATTCATTCTTATTGTTTCCCCGATTTCCTCAAGTATTTTCTTTTCCTCCTCCTGCCTTTTCATGTTGAGCAGTGTAAGGCTTTCCGCCATTTTGTCGTACATTTTGGGATTGTCGGACAAAAACAGCTCCGCCGCCTCCTTAGCGTGAGCAAAGCGCCCCGCCGCATTAATCCTTGGGCAAATCGTGAATGCCGCCATGGTAGACGTCACCTCGAAATCCTCGTCAATGCCGCACTGCATCAAAAGGGAATGAAGCCCGCCGTTTTCCGTCATGGAGATATTCCGCAGTCCCTCTCTGACAATAACTCTGTTCTCCCCCTTAAGCGGAACCAAATCCGCAACCGTACCGATAGCCGCAAAATCGCCCCAATTCTCCAGTACGCTTTCTATATTCCCTTCCAAAGCCATTACAAGCTTCAGCGCAACGCCGCAGCCCGCTAAATCCTTGCATTTGCTGAAATCGTCGCTTCTGTGAGGGTTTACTATTGCCGCCGCCGCAGGCAGCGTATCGGGCACCTGGTGGTGGTCGGTTATGACAAGCTCCATGCCCCTGCTCTTAATATACTCGGCTTCCTTGACTGCGGAAATTCCGTTGTCAACGGTAACTATAAGCTTAGTGCCTGATTCGTAAATTTTGTCAACAGCGTCAATATTAAGTCCGTAGCCCTCGTCTCGGCTTGGAATATACCAATCCGCTTCCGCACCCATTGCCTCCAAATAACCGTAAAGAATAACCGTAGCCGTCACCCCGTCACAGTCATAGTCCCCGTAAACGGTAATTTTATCGCCGTTGTCTACAGCTCGGTTTATTACGCTTACCGCCTTATCCATATCGGCAATGTCAAGAGGCGGGCTTATTTCGTTTCCGTTAAAAAACTCGTCTGCTCCCGCTCTGTCCGTTATCCCTCGATTTATCAGCAGCCTTGCCGCAAAGGGAGTTATTCCCGCCTCATTGGCAAGTCGGTTCACATCTTCCTTATCCTGCTCTTTAATGTTCCACTTTTTCATCTTTTAACAACCGTTCCGATTTTATAATTATATTTTATTATACTACTTTTTTATTATAAAATCAAGACGGAGTATGCGGTTCAAGGGTTATATAACAAAATAACAAAAAAATTGCCCCTCCCGAATTTATCGGAAAGGGCAATTTTAATCAAATAAGAATATTAAATTTAAATTTTATCTTCTTACTTTCTCTTCTTAGCGATTACAACTGCGGCAGCAGCTACAGCAGCAGGAATAACTGCCAATACTAAACCTGTAGGCTCGTTCTTGTCGTCGGCAGGCTTATTGGTATCGCCTGCGGCGCCTGTAGTGGTTTCAGCAGCAGCATCGGCGGTAGTGGTTTCAGTAGATTCAGGCTCGGTAGCTTCAGGATCAGTTGCTTCGGGCTCGGTAGCTTCAGGATCAGTTGCTTCGGGCTCGGTAGCTGCAGGATCATCGGTAATTTCTACAGTTACGGTAGTACCTACCTGATAAGAAACCTTTGCGTCTGCTGCCAAACCATGGATTTCAAGGTTTACGCCGAATACATCTTCAGCCTTTTCAAGCTTATTAGCGTCCATTATGTCCTTAACGGTAGCCTTAAATGTAAGAGCGCCTTCTTCACTTGTGGGACCTTCCCAGCCCTTCCAATTAGAAGTGAATCCCTTGAACTGAAGGGTCATTTTGGAAGTGTCAACGCCTTCGGGAGCAGTTACGGAAACAGCAAGAACATCTGTATCCTTGATATTAAGAGTAGCAATCTTGCCTTCGTCTGCGACTGCCTGGTAAACTGTTGCGGCAAGGTCCTTATTAGGATCGCCAGCAGAGGTAAATTCGCCTTCAGCATAAGTATTAACTTCTACTTCTTCGGTAACGGGAATTGAAACAAGAAGCATGTCGGTAATAACCTGTTCTGTTGCAGCATCAGGCTGTCCCCAACCTTCAGCGGTATTGTATCCTACAGTAAACTTTGCAGCGCTCTTGAAAGTAATGGACTTAACGTCAGCAGGTGCAGTTTCGCCGATAAGCTCAGCAACGGTAACCTCTTTTTCAGACCACCAATCAGCCTTTACTTTTACAGAACCCTTAAATGCTTCTGCATTAGCTTCGGTAGCGGTTACCCAAGAAACCTCAACTTCTCCCAAATCGGGATTGTCGCTAATACAAATTTTTGCAGCAGGATCTCTTACTCCTTCAATGGAAATGGTTTTCTTAGCAGGTGCGGGTTCATCAGTAGTCTCAGCAAACGCACTAACAGCCATAGCCGAAACAGCTAAAGCGGCAGCAGATACGCAAGCCAAAATTTTCTTCATTTTCATGAAAAATTCCTCCAATTTTCTCGTAATATTTACGTTTTGTTTTCCACCGTTCCTTCCACAAAGAAAAATCTTTTTCAAATATGTAATAACGGTGCTTAATAAAGAAGTCAGCGGCAAGCTCAAAAAAGTTTCAGACAATTAAAAATTTAATCGGAAAACAAAATTTACCAAGCCGAGCCTTCCACTTGTCAAGTATAACACAAAAGAATATTTATTGCAAGAGAAAAATAAAAATTTTTTCAACGTTTTTTCAACGTATTATCGTAATAATAAAAGCTGCCGCCGACCGACTGTATCGGACGGCGGCAGGTGAACTGCTTTATACGGTTAAACCGAAAATAAATTTTACTTTCTCTTCTTAGCGATTACAACTGCTGCAGCGCAGGCGGCAGCGGGAAGAACAGCGAATACAAGTCCCGTATTCTCGTTCTTGTCGTCGGCAGGCTTATTGGTATCGCCTGCGGCGCCTGTAGTGGTTTCAGCATTGTTCTCGCCGTCAATATCCTTTATTGCCTCGTCGGAAAGGCTTACAAGGTGGTAATCGGAGAAATGCTTTGCTTCAAATGAGCAGAGCTTTCCCGAAATGGTAAGCTTGATAAATTCAACCTTATCGCCGTCAATATAAACGACATAGTTGGATTTTCCGTCGTAAGGCAGCGTAACCTTTACGGTCTTTCCGTCGATAGGCTGAACAGCCTTGCCGTCCTGATCCTTAAGTGTAACGCTGATAACATTGTTTATAGAAACATTGCCCTTTGCTTCTGCAATGTTCTTAAGCGCCTTGGCAATTATTTCAGCTTTATCCTGAGCGTCTGTTCCGGCAGCAGCAATGTCAATATCTGCGCTAATCTTGGAAACAGCCTTGTCAAATGCGTCTGCTGCTGCTTCAAGAGCAGCGTTAAGGTCAGAAACTTCAATCTTGAATCCGGTGTCTGCGTTTACATCAGCTTCGCCGCTTCCGCTTCCCTCAATGATTCCGTCGGAAATAGTTACCTCAGGAGCGGTAGTCTCTGCGGGATTGGTTTCCTCAGGCTGAGTATCTTCGGGGACAGTTTCCTCGGGCTGAGTATCTTCGGGAACGGTTACCTCGGGCTGAGTATCTTCGGGAACGGTTACCTCGGGCTCGGTTTCGGGAGCGGTGGTATCTTCCGGCTCGGTTGCCTCAGGCTCGGTTTCGGGAGCGGTGGTATCTTCCGGCTCGGTTGCCTCGGGCTCGGTTTCGGGAGCGGTAGTAACCTCCGGCTCGGTTACCTCAGGCTCGGTTTCGGGAGCGGTAGTATCCTCGGGAAGGGTTTCCTCGGGCATTGTATCCTCGGGAAGGGTTTCCTCGGGAGCGGTAGTATCTTCGGGAACGGTTTCCTCGGGCTTAGTCTCGGTTACCGTAGTCTCCTCGGGCTTGGTTTCCTCGGGCTTAGTCTCGGTTACCGTAGTCTCCTCGGGCTCGGTTTCCTCGGGCTTAGTCTCGGTTACCGTAGTCTCCTCGGGCTCGGTTTCTTCGGGCTTAG
>CAYMFX010000066.1:0-12107 GCA_964389845.1 uncultured Ruminiclostridium sp. | reverse complement strand
ACGCTTTGCCATAATGTTTTTCTTCCTTTCTGATTTTTTGAGCAGTTATGCTTCTGCCAATATTAGTTTTTTCTCTTTTGTCAAAAGAGAATTATTTCGGGGCAAAATAAAAACCCCCTGCATTTGGGGGTTCAATATTTCAGCACCCCTCATCTTTCGCCGTTCATACAAAGGTATGCGGCGCAGGAAGTAGCACCATTTCCGAAAATACGGACGGTTGCTGCAGCGTCAGCGGGCCTGTCCCTCAGCTGCTCTTGATAAGGTTGAGAGAGTTTATTTAATATGCTTCTCTCATTAGCTATTGTATCACAATATTGTATATATGTCAAGATAAATTTTTAATACTATTTCTAATACTATTTCTAATTTAAAAACGTTCCTTGAACGTTTTTAAAGGTTCCGCTTTCAGCGGAACCGACGTGACTTCGTCACGTCAAGAAATAGTATTGAACGTACATTCCGCACCGCCTTCGGCGGCGTATTCGGCTTCGCCGAATATTTTAAAAACGTTAGCACGTTTTTAAAACGGAATTAGTATAAGCTCGTCCAAGGTGATTACACCTTCATGATTATAAGCCTTTTCAATCAAGGCATTATCGCCGTACCTTCCCGTAAGCCTGCCGCTGCTGTCAATAAGACAATCGCCGCCGCCTGCTGCAAACCACAGCCACCTTGCATTGTCCTGCGCCAAAACATCGGGGTCGGGAATACGCAGACAATCGGTCATCGCCACCGCCCTTGAGGAATTATAGTGCACAGTGCCCATAAACCGCATATTTCCGCTGTCTCCCGTGGCGTTGTAAACATTCTCGCCTACTATATCCACATATTCGTCACCGGGATAGAAGGCTTCACCGCCGCCGTTCCATACCCAGATAATATTGTCAAGCTTGTGGTACCGATTAAAGCGGTTTACCATTGTTTTCCATAGCCATATATAGCTTTGACTGTCGGTGCTCCACCAATAGCCGCCCTTTCCTCCGTCGGAGAGAGGAGAAAACAGCACCGTAACCCCGCTGTCCCCCAAGTCCTTCAGTACCTCCGCCATTTTATCTAACTGCCTTATCAGCTCCAAGCATTCAAGGCTTATGGCTCCGTCTCCGTAGAGCTTTTCAATTGTATCGAGGGAAACCTCGGAAATATCCGTATCGGTATTAACCCTTGAAAAATTAAAGTCGCTTTCCGCCGCTAAATAATGACTTTTGTCGGAAGGAGAATACCATGTCCAGCCGTAGCCCACAATGCCCCCCATATTCGCCCAATCCTTAGCAAGCTGTATATCCTTTCCCTCATCATCATAAAGGGGACTTCCCTCCTGAGCGCAGGCAAGGTCGCCTACTCTTATTGCGGGAAGTCTGCCGGAAATATCGTAAACCGCTTTTATCTCCGCATTTGTGCCGCAGGTAACCCTCTGTCCCGACAAGGTTTTCTTGCCGTAGATTTCGGAGAGATAATTCATAAGCCGAACCGATTTAGTGCTTGCGTTAGGATTAATGGGCGCATTGCTCATTTTATAAAAGCTGCTGCTGACGCTTCTGCCGTTTTCTAACCTGACGCTGTCCATATAAGCCATTCCCGAAACGGATTGAAGGGTAATGGTATTGTCCCCTTTTTTAAGATAAATTCCGTCGATAGAAAATCCCGTAAAGGCGGTTATATCCTTGCTGTAAATCACGCCCTTGGAAACGCCGCTATAGGTCTCATACCCTTCCGCCGCAGTGACCTTTTCCCCGCCGATAATAACGTCTAATCCGCAGTCAAAATCGCACATATAAACCGTCAGCTTATAGTATTGAGCGGAAGGCACATGAACGTTAAAGGTAGCGCACTCGTGAGTGTCTATCTGAATATATCCGTCCCCGGTATAGCCCATAAGATAGGTATGACATTCATTGCTGCAAACGCTTTCAAGCTGATAGGTCTCCGAAAAATCCTCCGAATTGATATTTACTGCCTTTTCCTGATATTTATCGGGAATGGAGTTATCCTCCGGCGGTTCGGTAACATCGGGAGCGTCTGTTTCGGCAGGAACGCTCTGCCCCCCTGTCTGTGAAGTTGAAACAGAAACGGAAGGCGTTTCATAGGGTATCTCGGTACAAGCGGAAAATGCGCTCAGAATAACCGCCGCCCCTACAAAAACCCATAACTTTTTTTTCATCGGTTTAATCCCTCCAGCGAACGACCGCCCTGTCTCCGTCATGAAGCTCCTCGCCAAAGCTTATCTCCTTTCCGTTAAGGGTAAGCTCCACATTGCTCCCCATAGGATTTTTTGTATCGATATGAACATAGCTCATAAGCTCGATAAACGTATGCGGCTCTCCGTCGAACTTTTCGGGCAGCGTAAGGCTGTCCCCGTTAAGATTAAGAGTCAGCGAGGGTATTCTCATTGCCTCCCTTTCCGCTAAGCTTATAGAGGGTGCCGCTGACGCAATAGGTGCTTCCGCTTTCTTGGATTCACTTAAATTGCTTTCGGGCTTCAGATTGCTGAATTGACTAAGCCCCGGAATATCCGCAGCGCTGCGGACAGGCTTAACCGGCTGAACAGGCTGTACTATCTGCACGGTTTGTTCAAGCTGAGGAGCGTCATTCTCTTCAGCCTCTTCGATAACCTCAATTTTTTCGGGAACGGGAGCAGGCATAATCTTAATTGTTACCGTATCTCCGTCATGAAGCAAATCACCCTGTTCCGACAGCTTTCCGTTTATTGCAAACCCTTCCGTATACTCAATGGCAAGCGAATCCAACAGGTCGCCGAGAGTTAAAATTCCTCCCGTAGTGATTTCGTCAAGGGGCTGTATCTCATAATCGGGAGTTCTGATAACGCCGTTTACCGCTACCTCAAGACCGAATCTGTACCGTTTTCCCCCGAAGGTCACGAAGCCCGAATTATATTTCTTGTAATCGATCTCCTTTTGAAGCGTAGACCGTGCGTTGTCGCCGTTTTTGGCAGGCTTGAAGGAAACGCTGTCCCCCTGCGTCACAACGGTTGTAAGCGCTCCGATTTTTCCGTTTACCATAACCTCTGCGGGGGTCATCATCGAACCCTTGCGGAAAATCTTGTTGCCGTTAAGGGTAAAGGAAAGCCCCTGACCCGAATGTCCCATGATTTCCGCCGCCTTAAAGCCCGACATGGACAAAAGCTGGAACACGGTAAGCTTTTTGGTGTCGAAAACTCTCACCTTTCTGTCGTTTACCGTAATAACGGAAAAATCATAGCCCTTATCGTCGAGAGCGGTAACGCCGATACCGATAGGAGTAATGAATTCCGCCCCTAAATTAAACCCGCTAAGCTCCACTCCCCGTGCGAACTCGCTGCCGCCTACCGCAACTCTGTCCTCGTCAATATCCAGCTTATCCGCCACAAGAGTGGTAAGCCCCTTTATAAGGCTTCCCCCTCCCACTAAGAACACCGCCTGAGGAGAGCCGTTGTTTATCTGCTTTATAGCCGTGCATATGGTGGAAGCAAGGCTGTCGAGACTGGGCAGTATATTTTCAATAAATTCTTCCTGAGTAATAGTATGGGCATTGCCGAAAATATCATTATATGTAAATTCTTCATTTGCCGAAGCGTCATGCTTCATCTTTTCCGCCTCAGCAAAATCCACAAGAAATGTTCTTATTATTTCCTCGCTTATTTCGTCGCCTGCCACCGTAGCCATTGCGTAGGCAATAATGGAGCCGTCCTTAGCCACCGCAATATCCGAGGTGCCTGCGCCTATATCCACAAGGGCGATATTTATAAGCCTTATTTCCGGGGGAATAATAACGTTCATTGCCGCAATCGGCTCGAGGGTAAGGCTCTGAACCTCCAACTCGTTAAGCTCCATTACCGAATAAAGACCTTCCACAACGATACCGGGCAAAAAGGCTACCACCATATCTATCCTTACTCTCTGCCCCTTATGCCCCGTAACGGAAATCATCTTGTAGTTATCGAGATAATAGCTCACCACATTGTGTCCCACGCAGTAAAACAATGTGCCTTCCTTCTCTGTCATCTTGTCCAGCTCCGCCTGAGCCGCCGAAATTGTCTCCATTTCCATGGAGGAGACCATTTCCTCGGTAATAATCTCGCTGGAGGAAATATCAAATTCCTTGGAAATATTCACTGTCTTAAGCGCCCGTCCCGCTGCGGCGATGCAAGCCCTTTGAAGCTTAAATCCCATTTTTTCTTCAAGCTTAGCCTTGACCTGACCTACGATTTTAGCCGCCTGTTTAATATCCTCTATCTGACCGTCTATCATTGCCCGGCGGGTATGAGGAACCACGGCGTATTCCAGTATGCGGAACTTGTCCCCGTCCCTTTCGCCCACAATTCCAACAACCGTGCGGGTGCCTATATCCAAGGCGAATATCTTGTCCCCCTGCTGCTGTTCCGCCTTTCTGCTTGATTTTCTTAAAATCTGTTCTATGTCCATCGAGTCTGATTCCTTTCTTTCAGAACTTAGAACTTGTTCCAATAGGAGCGGTGTGCGAATTTACGAGCAAAATTTTTCTCGATCAAGGAAGAAAAGCGCAGGAATACTTGATGTATTTCAAGCTTTTCTGACAAAGAGCGAGGAAAATTTTGCCGTAAAGGCGTGCACCGATCCTATTGGGACACGTTCTTAACTAATTTATCAAACGTTTGTTTTTTCAGATACTCCTTCACCATTTCGGTGACCTCGGCAAAAGCCTTTTGATAATTACAGGGCAGCCCGTCTGCGCTGCAATTACAGCTGTACTCCTCCGCAAGACACCTGCTGAAGCGGTATTCCCCCTCAACAATCACCATTACGTCGTAAAGAGACAGCTTATCCAGCTCCGCCGTGAGCCGATACCCTCCGTAAACGCCCTTGTAGCTTTTGACTATTCCGCCGCCCACCAGTTTGCGGAGTATCTTTAAGGCGAACCTTAAGGGAACCTCCGTTCTTTCGGAGATAGTGCCTGCGTCAATACAGCTGCGAAAGGATTCTCTTTCCTTTGCCGCTTCCTTTGCCAATGTATCAACTATTCTTATTGCATAATCTGTTTCAAGAGTTATGTGCATATTTATAAAACCTTCTGATTACAAAATAGTATTAAATTAATATGTACTTACGGACCTTTTAATTCAATTTGCAATATCAATCCAAAAAGTCCTTAAGCTTCTTGCTTCTTGAAGGGTGGCGAAGCTTTCTCAGCGCCTTAGCCTCAATCTGGCGAATACGCTCTCTGGTGACCTGAAAACGCTGACCAACCTCTTCAAGAGTGCGGGGTCGTCCGTCCTGAAGTCCGAATCTAAGTCTTAAAACCTTTTCTTCCCTATCTGTAAGCGTACCCAAAACCTCGTCAAGCTGCTCCTTTAACAATGAAAGGGAAGCCACCTCCGCAGGAGCTGGAGCCAGCACATCGGGAATAAAATCGCCAAGGTGGCTGTCCTCCTCCTCGCCGATCGGGGTTTCAAGTGAAACGGGGTCCTGACTTATCCTTATTATCTCCCTTACTCTGTCTACGGGCATATTAAGCTCGTTTGCGATTTCCTCGTCGCTTGGCTCATGACCGTTTTTATGGAGCAGGGCGCTGGACACCTTCTTGACCTTTGTGATAGTCTCCACCATATGAACGGGAATACGAATGGTTCTCGCCTGGTCGGCAATGGCACGGGTGATAGCCTGTCTAATCCACCAAGTGGCATAAGTGGAAAACTTGTAGCCCTTGCGGTAGTCGAACTTTTCCACCGCCTTAATAAGTCCCATATTGCCTTCCTGAATAAGGTCGAGAAACTGCATACCTCTCCCCACATATCTTTTGGCAATGCTGACCACTAATCTGAGGTTAGCCTCCGAAAGTCTCTTCCGTGCGAACTGATCCCCCTGGCTTTTCCTCATAGCCAGCTCGATTTCTTCCTCCGCCGAAAGCAAGGGAACCCGTCCTATCTCCTTAAGATAAATCTTTACAGGGTCGTCGATAGTGATACCGTCGGTGGAGAGCGCCAAGTCAAGGTCGTCCTCTCCCGTAAAATCGAGAGCGGTATCCAAATCCTCATCGGCAACAAAATCGTCCACAATATCGATATTGTTGCTTTCAAAATCATCGTACAGCTTATTAATCTGTTCAACGTCGAAGTTCATATCTTCAAGGACGTCGTTAATTTCCTTTGTGGTAAGCTTGCCTTCCTTTTTTCCTCTTTCTAAAAGCTCATTGATAAGATTTTTTCCGTTATCCGTCATTTTTACCATTCCTTTTTCATTGGGGCGAACCCCGAATTTTTCTGCCGAAATTTTTTAGAACTTGCCTTAAAAAATAGTAATGAATAAACAAAACTTTTCTCACCGCACAAATTCAAAATCATCGCCAACGGCGATTCCTCAATTGTCCATTGTCAATTGTCCATTGTCAACTTTTCCTCAGTCCTGCCCTGAGTTTTTCCATTTGCGCTCTCAGCTCCTCGTCCGTCATATCTTCGGGTCTTTTGCCGCCGTATCTATCTCTTTGCTTGACTAAAACGCCGATATATTCGCTCAGCCGTTCCTTCTGATAGGGCAGCAGGCTGTTTTCCCTTATTATTCCTGTTATTTTGCCCATTTCCTGAGACGAAAATTCATCGCCCAGCGCCGACAGCTCAACGGAACTGCCGCTTTTTATTCTTCGCTCCGCCGATTCAAATAATTGCCTGTAAAATCCCTCGGCAAAATCATCGGCAAAAACCTCTTTTTCGATTCTCGGAAGAAAATCGGGCGAGTGAAGCATAAAGGCAATAACGCCTCTTTGGGCTCTTTCGTGGGGAGAAAGCTCCGAGGCGGCAAAACCGCCTTTACTTTTGGGAGGATTAATAAGTCTTTTCGACTCTTCCTTCTTTGCATTGAAGCTATTAAACCTTCTCCGCTCCTCAACCGCCTTTTCAATCTCTCCTGAATCCATGCCGCAAAGCTTAGCGGTATCGCTTATATAAACCATTCGGTCTATGCGGTTGTCCACCTCCGCCAAAAGGTTTACCGCCTTTTTAAGATAAGAGGAACGCCCTTCGGGAGAATCCATGTCAAGACCTATGGCAAGCTTTCTAAGCTCAAAGCTTATCGCTCCCCCCGATTGCTGCAAAAGCATTCTGAAGCCGTCCGCCCCGTACTTTTTAACATATTCGTCGGGGTCTTTAGCTCCCGTCATCTGCAATACTTTTGCTTCCACCCCCGCTTCGCCCAGCAGGTTTATAGCCTTCATAGTTGCCTTTTGCCCTGCTCCGTCGCTGTCGTAGCTTATAACCACCTGTTCGCAGTATCTGTGCATAAGCCTTGCCTGCTCTGGAGTTATCGCCGTGCCCAAGGTTGCAACGGCGTTGTCAAAGCCCGCTTGATTAAGGCTGATAACGTCCATATAGCCCTCGCAGAGAATAAGGAACCTTTCCTTTGTATTCTTCGCAAAATTAAGGCTGAAAAGGCTGCTTCGCTTGTGGAACACCAAGGTTTCGTCGCTGTTAAGATATTTTGCAGGGTCGCCGGGGGATAATGCCCGTCCTCCGAACCCGATTATATTGCCCCTTCTGTCAATTATGGGAAAAATTACCCTGTGTCGGAATTTATCGTATGTATTCCCCTTTTTGCCTCTTGAGAGCAGCGCCGCCTCCACAAGCTCATTTTCGCCGAAGCCTTTTGAAAGCATATGGTTTTTCAATGTGTCCCAGCTTTCGGGTGCATAGCCCAAACCGTATTTGCGAACAGTATTTTCGGTAAGCCTGCGTTCTCTCAGATACTGCCGTCCCTCTATCCCTTTTTCCGATATAAGAATATCACGGTAAAAGCGAGCCGCCTCACGGTTTATCTCCAACAATCTCTGCCTTGCCTCGGCGGTTTGATCCCTGCTGTCCTCGGGCATGGGTATTCCCGCCCTCTGAGCCAAGAATCTCACGCTTTCGATATAATCGAGCCTTTCAATAAGCCTGATGAATGTAATAACGTCGCCTCCCGCTCCACAGCCGAAGCAGTAAAAGCTTTGAGTATCTCCGTAAATGTGACAGGAGGGCGTTTTTTCCGAGTGGAAGGGACAAAGGCAAACGCTGTCTCTGCCGCTTCTCTTAAGATTAACATAGGAAGCCATAACGGCGCTTATCTCATTTGAGTCCCGTATCTGCTCCAAAAACTGTTCCGATAAAGCCACAAAGCTCCCCCCTTTTTAACAATTGATAATGTATAATTGACAATGGACAATTGTGGAATTGCCTTCGGCGATGATTTTGAATTTGTTTAGAATTATATCCAAGATTTAGGTATAAACAGCTCCTTAAACAAATCCACCGCATAATCGTCGCTCATACCTGAAATATAGTCGCAAACCGCCCTTTCCTTGCCGTCTCTGTCGGCAATTTCAAGATAAAGCCCGGGCATTTTTTTGGCATTATCCAAAAAGTACCGATATAAATTCTCAATCACATGACAAGCCTTAGCCTTTTCCGCATTGGTAACGGGCGCAAGATAAACATTGTCAAACATAAATTTCCTCAGTAAATCATGAGCCTTCCTCGTTTCATCGTCATACCGTATCTCAGGCTTATCCATGCTGTTTCTTATTATGGAATTTACAAGTGCGGTTATTCTCTCCGATTTTCCGTGTCCGAGAACGTCGGTAGCCTCCTTCGGAAGCTCCTCCTCGGTAAGCACGCCGCCTCTTATTGCGTCCTCAATATCGTGATTAATATAGGCTATCTTATCCGAAAACCTAACCACTGCGCCTTCCAATGTATCGGCAGTCATATTGGTGTGACAAAGAATGCCGTTTCTTACCTGAGGAGTAAGATTAAGCCCTTTTCCCTCCCTCTCTATGACTTCAACAACACGAACGCTTTGTTCATAATGCTTAAACCCTCCCGAATAAAGACTTGCAAGAGTACGCTCTCCGTCGTGACCGAAGGGCGTATGTCCCAAGTCGTGCCCCAAGGCAATTGCCTCCGTCAAATCCTCGTTAAGCCTTAGCGCCCTTGAAACAGTCCTTGCAATCTGCGCCACCTCAAGAGTATGGGTAAGCCGGGTGCGGTAGTGATCCGATTTGGGAATTAGAAAGACCTGAGTTTTATGCTTAAGCCTGCGGAATGAATTACAGTGTATTATTCTGTCTCTGTCCCGCTGAAAATCCGTTCTGACGGTACAAGGCGTTTCATAAACGTCTCTCCTCCCCGCCTCCGCACTCTTACAAGCATACCGAGACAGCATTATTTTTTCATTATTTTCGGTAACCTCTCTGGGAATAATTTCCGTCATATTCATAACTCTTACACTCCTAACTGCGTACTCTGCAAAATTCCCTTTTCATTTTGCAGGATTTAGAACAAGTTCTTAATTCAAAAAAACAAAATAATTTTCCTTACATTATATATATACTAAATCTTTTCCCTTTTTCCTTTTTTATTTTTCGGATTTTTTATTTTTTGTCACTTTTGACGAAAATATTTCGGGCGCTTCACAACAATTAACGTATTGCTCCCTTATCGTCAACCCGACTGCCCCTACCTCGCCCAACATCGACCCGCAGTCCACTCTATCCTCACCCTCCTGCTCCTCTCCCAATACCTACCCATCAACCGGGGCGAAGCCGGTTCGCCTACGGCTCACCCACGCCGCAAGCGGCGTGACCCTCGGCTCCCGCCGAGGGCGGCTTCGCCGCACAAGGAACTGCCCCTACACACCCAACATCAACCCGCAGCCCCCTCTATCCTCGTCCCCCTGCTCCTACGCCAATAACTACCCATCAGCCGGGGCGAAGCCGGTTCGCCTATCGGCTCACCCACGGCGCTCCGCACCGTGACCCTCGGCTATCGCCGAGGGCGGCTTCGCCGCACAAGCTGCCCCTACACACCCAACATCAACCCGCAGCCCGCTCTATCCGCCCTCTGCTTCTCCCCCGCCAGCTGCCCGCCCAAACAAAAAGAGAACGCCCCAAAAGAACGTCCTCTCAAAAAGCAAGCCCAAAACTCAATTCATATACTCCCCGCTGTACTCTAACAAAGTAACCCCGTTAATCCCCTCAACCGTCTTAAACCTTGCCGCCTCGGAAGTATCATTTCCCTTAACCTTAATCTCAACAGTAAGCTCCGTCTCCTCAGCGGATAAGCTCTTGCTTTTAAGCTTATACTTCATACCGGAAAGCAGCGACTGAACCTGTTCCTCCGCCTTATCCGAATACCGCAGTATCAGCAGATAGCTCTTCTTTTCCTTCTTGCAGAAGTGCAGAATAATATAAACAACCGCCACCACAACACAGCCCACAAGCGCAACGAAATAAAGTCCCGCTCCGCAGGTAAGCCCCGCCGCAATGCTCCAGAACAAAAACCCGATGTCAAGGGGATCCTTCACCGCCGACCTGAAGCGCACAATGGAAAGGGCGCCCACCATACCTAACGAAAGCACGATATTGGCGCTTATGGTCATGATAATAAACGAAGTTACAACCGAAATCATAATAAGCAGAATATTGAAATTATCGCTGTAAACCACTCCGCGGTAAAAGAACCTGTACACAAGATAAATAATAACGCCGCAAAGCACAGCCGCCCCCATACAAACCAAAATATGAGGAAGCGAAAGATTGGCAAGCTGCCCCGAAACGTCAAGACTCGCCATAAGATCGTCAACGATATTGCTTGATAAAACCTGCATCATAATACTATTTCCTTTCCGATTAAATTATTGACAGTAAATTTTGTAACCTCGCACTTTTTGTCCGAGCACAACACAAATTTTGAAACAGATTCATTGACAAGCGGTATTCCCGACAAAAGTTCCTGTATGTACATGGGAATAAAGCTGTCATACTTCACCTCGAGAATAACCGTGCCGTCTCCCAAAACGCTGTAAAAATCGGGTTTCCCGCCGATTATATCGAGGCTTGACGACGTTTTAAGCTTCATATCGAAAGTGATTCTCACATTCCCCGCCTGACAGACATATGCTTCCCTCACATAGTCCACCAACACCGCAGGCTTTAATCCCGCAAGCCTGTCCGAGAGGTAAAACTCCTCTCCCGCAGTGCCCGCAAAGCCCTCTTCCCCGAGGAAATCCAGCTTTCCCGAAAGAATACGCTCATATTGCTGAACAGACAGAGGAACCGACCGCTTACAAACCATATTACCCTTTTTTTCCTTGACCTCAAGCCGCATAAATTCGGGAGACAGATTGTAAAACCGAATACGGTACTTTTTTCTCACATCGATTCCCATAAGCTTATCATAGTACGCCGATCTGTAAACGTCGTCGAAATAAAGACTTGAAATCCGATACACGCCCTTTTCCCCGTGAGAATCGGGCTTCATTGCCGCTTTGAGCCGTCCCCTGAGAATCTCGCAGTATCCGCTGTTAATGATATATTTATATTCATGGCGGTATTTCTTCTCCCCGCTCAAAAACTCACCCCCTTACCGAATTACGAAAACCAAAGTAAGTATACCATATAATTTTTATTTTTGCAACGGCTTTTTCTTTTCTTGCAATAAATTCTTGAAATATATTGTTGCCGCTTTGCAATTCAGTGTTATTTTTCGGCTTCGTAAAACCAAAGCGAAAAAATACGCTCCCGTATAATTGGGAGCGTATTTGGTTCATTGGAACGCCGGAGCGTTATTGTAACCAAATAGATTTTTTAACTCTTTTCAAATCACGGAATGAAAGGAGTCTTAGGGGAAAACCATCAACGGTTATTTTTGTGAACCATTGACAAAATAGGTTTTTACTTGCAATGTTCTGACAGCCAATTAAAAATAGCAATTACATCAAGTTTTCCCGCAGCGATACCTAACCCAAGGTCAATCAACTCCTGCTGCATGTAATTAGGCTGAACGCCGTTTACTTCAAGGAAAATCAGCATAACATGAATTCCCGTCCGCCTATTTCCGTCAACAAAAGGGTGATTGGATATAACGGAACGGCACATCGCTGCCGCTTTGGACAGAAGCGAGGGATACACTTTCTTGCCTTCAAACGCTTGAAAGGGGGCATTCAGAGCAGATTGAAGCAAATCAATATCGCGCACTCCGCCCGAACCGCCTGTTGCCTTAATCATCATTTCATGAACCGATGATGCCTGCTGTTCCGTAAGTCTTATCATTTCACAAGCTCCTTATACGCTTCAAGGTTTTTTTCAATCAGCCTTTGGGAGATACTTGC
>CAYMFX010000065.1:0-12139 GCA_964389845.1 uncultured Ruminiclostridium sp. | reverse complement strand
CGGCTGGTGCTGTCCGCCATTATTGCTATATGATAACCCATATCACGGTAGTATTCCGCAAGGGTGATTCCCGTATAAATAGACGCTTCACGGGCGGCGACAGGCATATTGGAGGTGTTGGCAATAAGCACGGTTCTGTCGGTAAGAGGTCTGCCCGATTTAGGGTCGATAAGCTCGCTGAACTCCTCTAAAACCTGGGTCATTTCGTTTCCTCTTTCGCCGCAGCCGATATAAACGATAATATCTGCGTCGCACCATTTTGCAAGCTGGTGCTGCGTCATTGTTTTTCCCGTTCCGAAGCCGCCGGGTATTGCCGCCGCTCCTCCCTTGGCTATGGGAAGGACGGTATCTACTATACGCTGTCCCGTAATAAGGGGCTTGGTTATGGGAAGCCGTCTCTTTGAGGGGCGAGGCTCTCTTATTGCCCATTTCTGACAAAGAGTAAGGGGCAGCTGGGTTTCTTCTCCCTCCACCGAAAGCTTTATAACGGTGTCGTTTACGGTATACTGCCCGTTGGGAGCGGCATACACAACCTTGCCCGATTTAACGGAGGGCGGAATCATACACTTATGAAGCACCAAGGGCGTTTCGGGGCAAGTAGCGTATATTTGTCCCGCCGTAACCGTATCCCCCACCTTGACCGTAACGGTAACGTCAAATTTTCTGTCGGGATTCAAGGCGGGAATATTGCTTCCCTCGGAAACAAATGCGCCCGAAATTGCCTTCATATCGCCTAAAGGACGCTCTATTCCGTCATATATATTTGAAATGATTCCGGGACCTAAGGTAGCGCTCATTGGCGAGCCGGTGGTATAAACCTGTTCGCCCACCTTAAGACCGTCGGTATTCTCGTAAACCTGTATTACGGTAAATTCGGAGCTTACGCCGATTACCTCTCCGATAAGCTTTTTATCGCCCACATAGACCATTTCGCGCATAGAAAAGTCTTTTGTATTACGAACCTTTATTACGGGTCCGTTTATGGCATAAATCGTGTTCAAGCTGCATACCTTCCTTTTTATACTAATTCCGTTTTAAAAACGTGCTAACGTTTTTAAAATATTCGGCGAAGCCGAATACGCCGCCGAAGGCGGTGCGGAATGTACGTTCAATACTATTTCTTGACGTGACGAAGTCACGTCGGTTCCGCTGAAAGCGGAACCTTTAAAAACGTTCAAGGAACGTTTTTAAATTAGAAATAGTATTACACCAAATAAGTTAATTTGAAATGAGCCTTTAATCCTATTGCATTACGCTGTTCTTGACAAATTCCGACCTTTGCCCGTTAAAGGCGCTGTCAAGAGTTTTGTCGATATAGACAGAGTTTTCGGGATAAAAAACCGTTGCTCCGCCTAATTTTATGTTCTTATCCGCCTCGATTTTGAAATCGGGAAACAGCTTTTCCGCCTTTTGTACGTCCGATGCTCTCACATAAACTGTCGATGTTTTTGTTATGGCTCTTTCCGAGTTGATTTCTTCAATTATGCTCTTTAATCTTTGCTCATACTCCGAGGTGTTGGAAAATTCAATAATTTCCTTTTCCAATCCCTCAAAAAACTCATCGACCCTCTTGCTGCGGTGAGCAAAGAAATCCTTTGAAGCCCGGTAGCTCTTTTGGGAAACCATATGCTCCAATTTTCTCTTTATGCTTGCGGTTTCTCCCGATACAATACGGTAGCTTTCCTCCAAATACTGCTTATCGGCACAAGCAACCGCTTCCTCTGCCTTTTCCCTTGCTTTGGAAAGGAGAGCGTTTATTTCCTCGTCCGCTTCTTTGTTTATAATTCCCTCGAAACGGGCGACCTTTTCCATATTATCCATTTGCCTGCTTCCTTTCTGACAGCGCTACAAACAATTTGGAATACATTCTCAAATCTTGATACCGATAGCTTCATTAACATAGCTGCTGATAGTTTTCGCCATTTCGCTTGTACCGTGGCGGTCGCTGATTTCCACTATAAGAGGTTTGGGACAATTGAGCTTAAGCTCATAAACCCTGTCTCTGCACAAATCGATAAGCTTCTTTGTCATAAGGATTATGGCAACGTTTTTATCCTTAATGGCATTGTCAAGCTGCTCAATAACCTCGTCGTACTCGTGGGCAACCACTCCGTCGATTCCCGCCAGCCTCATTCCCATTAATGTATCGGTATTATCGCTTATAAGATAAAACTTCATATCTGCATTTATCCTTCCCCTTGCGCACATTGCGCATATTGCGCCCTATGCGACTCAAAAGAATTAGCTGAACAGAATAAGGATTGAAATAAGCAATCCGTAGATAGCAACGCCTTCGCCTAACGCAACGAAGATAAGGGACTTTGTGAAGTTCTTATCGTCCTCGCTTGTAGCGCCGATAGCCGCAGGAGCGGCATTGCCTACCGCAATACCCGTACCGATTGTTGCAAGACCTGTTGAAAGAGCGGCAGCCAAATACTGGAGACCCTTGGAAATCCCATCGGCAGCTTCGGCAGCCCCCTCGGCAGCGTCAGCCGCACCTACAAACGCAGGCATTACGATAATCATCAGCGCCATAAAGCCTATGAAGGAGCAGGCGTTGACGAGAATAGACTTTTTAATGCTTACGGGCTTGCCGGATTTCTTGCGCTTTATTGCTATTACAAGGGGAACAATTATAAGCGCTACCGCTATTAAAGGTAAAAGAAAGAGATATGCTTTATCCATTTTTATAATCCTCCGAAAATATTTTTTATAGCATTATGATTTATTCTTTATTCTTCAAGGGCAAAGTTAGCCGAAACGGGGTTGAAAGGCTTTCCGTCGCCCTTGTAGAATCTGCTGAATATCTCGTAAAATTCGAGACGCAGCACCTGAATACCGACTAAGAAACCCTCTATGCCTATAACCACAAGGTTTCCGATGACCTGAACCACGATAGAACCCGCTCCGCCGTCGTTTCCCGCAAGTATGGATACGACAAGCATTAAGCCCGCATGGCTCAGAATAAAGCCGCCGATACGCAGGAAGGACATAGTGTTGGTAATATAGGAAAGGCAGCTTTCAAACAGCTCGATAAAGTTTTCGATAATGAAATTGCCCACCGACTTATGCTCTTTTTTGACCTCGTTAATATAGCGGGAAAGGTTAAGCCCCTCCTCCTTGCGTATATCCTCAATATGCTCGGGCATTTTAATCTTCTTAAAGCCCGCATTCTGAAATACCTTTTCCGTATCGGAACCGCTTTCTTCAGAGAATATATAAACGCCCGTTACGCTTTGTTCATCATTCTCAAAAGGATAGTACACAAAGCTCTTATTTGAAGAAGCCTTGATTTTATTGTAAGCGTCTATGCTCATTGTTCCGTACTGAGCCTTGACATTCTTCGACCTTGACAATCTGTCAAGAAGCTCTTCGGATTCATTGACGTTAAGGAGAGTGGAAACAGCGTCGCTGTAAGTTTTAACCGCTCTGAGAATGTCCGCTCCCTTGGATTTTCCCCCGTGATGCGAAGACTTTGAAAAGAAGGATATAATAGGTTCCTTAAAGAACAGAAGCACAAGAGGAAGGACAATAAGACAAATAACGTATGGAGCGGTGAACGTTTCTATTCCTAAACCTATCTGAAGCGCAGCCCCCGCTATTAACGACCCATAGAAAACCATACCCACTATTCCGTTGGGACTTAATACCGCATCGGAAAGCCATTTGGAACTCCGTATATTGGTAACAACATTCATTGCCATGGAAATAAGCACCAGTATAGCGCCTATCCCTATTGCGGCTATCAGCAGTATTGAGGAAACCTGGAATATATCCGCAGGTGCCTCCGCATAACCTAACGCCTTGTATACGGAAGGAATTTTGAAGAAGGGCTCTATAATTTCCTCGCTGCCGAACACCGAGCCGTACAGAATACCGAACAATGCGCTTGTTATGCCTATTCTCTGCATTACGGGGGCAAGCTTAACCTTGCGCCATTTATCAAGAATGATGCCGAGAGCCGTAATCACAAGACCTTGACCCAAATCGCCGAACATAATGCCGAAGATAAGCATAAATGTAATGCCCACATAAGGAGTAGGGTCAAAGCACTTGTAATTGGGCAGTCCGTACATCTTAACAAACATCTCAAAGGGACGGAAGAGCCAGCAGTTTCTGAGAAGTACAGGGGGAGAAGCGTTAGGCTCGCTGTCCAAGGGCTTTTCCTCTACGGTAACGTCCTGAACGCTTTCAACGGAAGCGGTAAATTCCTTCAGCCTGCGCCTTGGAACATAGCCCGACATGGAAAACTTTCCGTTTACCGCTAAAACATTGTCGCGAATATAGTAGCTTCGGTCAAGTGCGATAAGCTTTCCCGTTACCTTAAGAAATTCTTCCTCAACACGGTTTTTCAAAGCCGCTATCTCGTTCCTGACCTCTTCGAGCTTAAGGTTTTCCTCCTTGACAAGCTTTATCATCTGGGTTTTTGCTTCGTCTGCGTCCCCCTTGAAGTAATCGGGAAGGTGAACTCTTTCAAAGAAAAGGGAGTCGAACAAATCGTCGATTTCCAAATAATCCGCAACGGTGGTCAGATAAAGTATCTGAGCATATCCGTCCTCTTCCTTGAAATGATAGTAGATGAAATTTCTGTCCTTGTAGTATTCAAGCTTTGGCATACTGTCCACAGGCAGCCGCCCGAATCTCAGCTTAACATACCTACAGGCGAAAATCTCCGAAAAATCAATGTCAAGTCCCGAAAGCTTTTCAACCTGCATCAGCGCCGTACTGTGATCCTTAAGGTTTTCCTCGATAGCCGCCTTTTTTTCGGACAGCTCGTTGAACTCCTGTTCAATGCCCTTATAGTATCTGTCAAAATCCACGCTGACGTTCATATCCACGTCGTCGTAATCCACACGCCTTATCTCTATCCCCAACCCGTCCGCTAAAGCACGGGCGCGTTTTTCGACGGAATCAAAGGGGCTTTTAGATTTCAGCGCCTTAAATCTTCCCTCGTTGTCTCCCGCTCCGCTTTTTGCCGGGATAATGTGAAAGCAATTGCTCTCACAGCACTTTACAAGCGCCTTGTTGACTCGTCTGAGATTGCCCTCGATATGGACGAGAGCCATTTTTTCTATTGCCATGATACATCTCCGTCCGGTTCTTATATTTTACATTACCAATAATTTTTCGGTTTCTTCGGGAGAGCGGTCGTATCTTGCGCTCTCGATTATCTTCTGAAGATTGGAGCGTTCCGTCTTACACAGCTTCATAAGCGAAAATAACGCCATCGTTCCGTTCTGACTAAAGTACAGATTCTTTCTGTAAAAGCTGTAATAGTATTTGCGTATTGATGTCTCAACGTTTTCGGAATCAAGCTCAATATTGCCCTTAAAATATATTTTTTTCATCAGCGCCAGCAGCTTTGCGTCTGCGTCGGGCTGTGAAAGTATATCGTCTAACATTGCAGGAGTTACACGATAGTGATGACTGCTGAGGCTTTTCTTTATCTCCTCGGCGTCCTCGTTAAACAAGCTTTTTTGACGGTAGCATATCGTCAGATTGGACAAATCCGCCTGCTTCAGAAAAACTTCTTTCAGCGCCTTGCCCTGCTGTCCCTTGTACTCCTTGTCGATTGCCTTAAACGCCCACTTAAAATAATAAGCATATAAAGACACGGCGCATTCGTTTATGTTGTCATCCGCCTTAGAGCCTGACAAAAGAGGGCGCAGAACCTTGTAGTAAGGCGTATCGTACAGAACCTCCAACAGTTCTCTGTAATTCCTTGCCTTAGAAAGCTTCATAAGGTCAAAGGATAGATACCCCATAAGGTATGCGGGCATTTCCAAAATGTATCCGTCCGCCGTCCTTGCCCTTATATAAGTCAAAGCTGAAATAATCTGCTTTATTTCAAGCTCCTTTATCAGGTAGTAGCAAAAGCTGCTTTTCTCCGCCGACATAAATTTACAAAGCCTTCTGTAAAGCTCAAAAAGCTCCTTGGACAACAGCGTTTCCACCTGTCCTCTGTGTATCTGCGTTTCATTCACGTTGGCAAAGGTGCTTCGGTAGCGCTCGGTGGTCTTAAGATAAGCCACAACTCCGCTTACTCCGCTTTTATGAATAAGGTTGTTGTAATCCTCGGGGGTAAGGCGCTTTCCGTAAATGCACTTTGCCTTGGCAATAATTGCGTCAGCCATACTCAGCGCCCCCGTTTGCTTCCCGTTACCGCTTCAAATATGCTGTCGGCAAGCATTTCACGGTTTTCATCAAGCTTTTTGTCGAAATCCCTAAGCTTTTTTTCTTTATCGGCTTCTATTTCGGCAATCTTTTCTTCCGCTTCACGTCGGTAAGTGGCTTCAACTATTTCAAGCTGCTTTTTGGAATCGTTTTGATAATTTTTAAGCAGCGCCGCCTTCTTTTCCTCAGCCTTTGCGGTTATTCTTTCCGCTTCTTTTCTTGCTTCGGCGGTCCGCTCCCTCGCCTTTTTATCCAGCTCTATAATGTATTGTATCGAGCTTCCGTTGACTGTACTCTGCATAACATAGCCGACCTTTCCGAATTTTTTATTTGAATCAGGTTTTACTTATAATTAAATAGGTATATCAAATTCTATCGTATGATATTCTAAACCATACGCCTTGTTTTTTCAATACCTCATTTAAAAAAATCGTCAGCTTTAACAAAAATATGTGCTTAATACTGCGTTATTTTTATATAACATTATTCTTGAAAAATTTATTGCACATTATCTAACCGCATTATTAAAGTTTTTTGTTCATCAGCCGCAGCTTTTTGGCACTAATAACTAATACCGATAACCATTTTGACGCAGGATAAAATCAAAGTCAAAATGGTTATCGGTATTAGTATTAGTATTATTGAGGTCGTTATGCCGATTGTTGATTGGATATCGGAGGTTCTCCATTGGGTTTCTCGCCGTTAGGCAATTGTCCGTTGCCATCTCTATGGTTAAATCCGCCGCCGAAGCCGCCGCCGAAACCCCCTCCGAAGCCGCCTGCGAATTGGTTTACGGTTACCGTATTATCCGAGGTGATTGTTACAGCGGGATTGGTATCGGCGGTTACGTTTGAATCGTTTGAATAAAGCCCGTTTTTGTTATCGCCGTCTGCCGTTACCCCTGTATAGAGGTTATAGGTTTCGCCGATTTTTATATCGGGAGAGGAGATAACAATGTGCTGAACCTGCTTTTCAACTGTGAACACCGCAATATTTTTTCCGCTCGAATTTTTAAGAGCAAAGGTGTCTCCTGCGTTCAGAGAAGCAACAATGCCAAAGCTGTTCTGCTTTGAGCCGCTGTCGGGAACCTCAGCCATTTGGCGGCTTCCGGCAGCAATCAGAAAGCCGCCGTTTACCGTTATGGAGTTGCCCCTGTCGCCGCAGTCCAAGGCTCCGTTGCCGCCGTCCTGAGGACCGTTTACAAGAACAGTTCCTCCGTTCATCTCAATATTTCCGTTGGAGTCAATGCCGTCTCCTTTGGCGCTGATATAAACATAGCCGTCGTTGATATAGATGTTATGGGTGTCCGACGAGGCGTCGTTGGTTTCGTTCTGACCGTAGGAGAAGTTGAATCTATCGTTTCCTCCGCCGCTGTTCAGTCCGTCGTCGGCTGCGTTTATCGTTATCTCTCCGCCGTTTATGGTGATGTCCGCTTTGCTCTCAAGTCCTTCGGTGGAATTTGCTACGTTGATTATGCCGCCGTCAACGGTAAGGCTTCCGTGAGCGGTAATGCCCTTGCCCTTAGAGGACGACAGTGAAAGCTCTCCGTTTTCAATAAGAATAGCGCCGGCGCCGTGAATGCTGTGATCAGTGGAGTTTACTTTAATTTTCCCTCCGCTGATTGTCATTGCGGCTCCGCTTTTTAATCCTTTAGAGGTGGCTTCGTCCTCATTCGAGCTTATGTCCGACCGCCATGGAGCGCCCCAACCGTCGTTTGTGCTTTCGGCAACGTCTCCGGTAGTGGTGATGTTTATCTCTCCGCCCGAAACCGAAAGCTGCTGTTGCGACTGAATGCCGTCCTCGCCTGCCGTGACGTTAATTATCCCTCCGCTTACAGCAACAAAGCCTTTTCCGCTGTCGGTATCGTTAGTTGACTTTATCCCGTCCTTTTCGGCGGTGACGGTAAGGCTGCCGCCGCTGACGGTAACGCTGTCGGAGCCTCTTACTCCGTTGGTAACGGCGCTTACGGTTATATCGCCGCCTTCGATAGTAAGGTCGTCGTTGCAGCGTATGCCCAAAGCGTAGTTGCCCGTTACGTTAAGCTTGCCGCTTCCGCTGAAAATCAAATCCGACTTGCTGTAAACGGCGGCGTTTGGCTCGTTGTTTTCCGAGGATTCGTTTTTCCCTCCGAAGGTGTAGCCCGAAGCGTCTGAAAGACTGTTTTCCTTTCCGTCGGCAAGCTCTATATAAAGATTTTTGGCATTGTAGCAGTAAAGCGCCGCACCACTGCTGCTGTTTACGGAAATGCCGTTTAATATAAGCTTTACATTTTCCTCTGTGTCAACATAAATGCTGCCGTCGGGTATGGAGCCGCTTATATTGTAAACCCCGCCCTTGGTTATGAACAGCACCCCCGATTGATAAGAAGCGCCGTCTCCGTTTATGAAAACTTCGCTTCCTATCGTTACGGTACATTCGCCGTCATTCATCTCTATTTCCTGTGAATCGGTTTTCCCTGCGGTTATAGATACATCGGAGGTTTGCGAAACATTTGCGGGGCCTGATATTCCGCTTGTTCCGCAGCCTGATGTGACAGCTGCCGCCGCTGCGGCAGAGACAAGAGCGAAGATAGTTTTTTTGATCATGATTTGCTCCTCTTTTTCAGGTGGTACTTTTGTTTTTCTTAAGTTTATCCCTTAGATGTGATACAAAGGTGAAAGTCAGGAAATAAAATTTCAAAAACTTATTGTCAATAAAATTTTTGTAAACATTTCCAAAAAAAGTTTTATCTTTTTGTGCTAAAAGGCAATTTTAAAACAATTTGCCTTATGGTACAATAAAAGAAAACGATTTCACATGTGAAAGGCGGATAACAATGCTAAATAATAAAGGAAAAAAAACAGTCAAGTCGGCGGCAATGCTCGTATCGGCTCTTATGCTGATAAGCGCCTGCAATAACGGAGGCGAGGGTACCGGCGGTTCTTCTTCGGGCAATAATTCCTCTACGGGCTGGAGCTACAGTCAAATGGCAATGGGCGGCGGCGGATTTGTGTCGGGCGTCTTTTCCACCTCGGAGGAAGGCTTATATTACGCCAGAACCGATGTGGGCGGCGCATACCGCTGGGATAAGGAACAGGGAAAGTGGCTTTCCCTCAGCTACAATATTACCGCAGATGACGTTGGACTTATGGGCATTGACGGTATTGCTATCGACCCCGACGAGCCTAAAAACATAGTTCTGCTTGCCGGCACCTCTTATTTCAGCAGCGGCAAGACCTGCATAATGATTTCCAAGGATTACGGCAATACCTTTGAAACCGTTGAAGTTACCGACCTTATCAAAGCGGACGGAAACGGAATGGGACGCCAGAACGGCGAACGTATAGCAATTGACCCCGTTGATAAAAACATTATCTTTGCGGGAGGAAGAACAGGGGGACTTATCAGAAGCGCCGACGGAGGAAAAACATGGTCCGCCGTTTCCTCATTGGGCGACGCTTCAAGCCTTCAGACCAATAACAACAACGGGATTTGTTCTCTCATTATTGACCCCTCCTCTTCCGACGGCTCAAAGTGTAAGAGAATTTATGCCGCAATTTCCAAGCCCGGCGCAGACAGCGTAATGGTGAGCAGCGACGGCGGCGACAGCTGGACGGCGGTTTCGGGACTTCCCACAGACGTTTATCCTCAGAGAATGAGATTGGACAACGCCGGAGGTCTGCTTATCACCTATGGCGGAAGCGAGGGACCTCACGGGGAAAACAGCAATAAGGGCGGCATTTACCGTCTTAATATGGAAAGCGGCAGTGTGGAAAACATCAGCCCCCTTGGACAAGCCCAAACCTACGGAGATATTGCGGTAAGCCTACAGGATCCCAAGAAAATGGTTGCGGTTACGGAAAATATATGGGTGGCGCAGCCTAACGGTTCATACGGCGACAATTTTTATGTTACAACCGACGGCGGCGCTAACTGGAAGTCGATAAATGAGAGCATGACTATGGATTCAAACGGCATAAGCTGGATTGAAGGCTATGCTATTCACTGGTGCGGCTGCCTTATGCTGGATCAAAAGGACGACAATAAGCTTAAGGTCGTTTCGGGCAACGGCATATTCGGCTGCGATAACATCTGGGACGCTGCCCCCAAATTTTATTTTGATTCAAAGGGCATTGAAGAAACGGTTCCCTCGGAGCTTATCACCGTACCCGACGACAACGGAGGAAAGATAATCACCTCCATTTACGATTACGACGGCTTTGTGAACACCAGCCCCTTTGAATACGGCTATACTCACAATACAAGGGCAGGCTCCATGACCGACATAGCGGTTGCATTTGGAAATACCGATGTAATGGTAAAGGCGGGAAGCGAGGCATTCTACTACACCTTGGACGGCGGCGAAAAATGGAACACCGCAAAGAAAAAGCCCACCGATACGAGCAATTCGGGAGTAGTGGGAGTTTCCGCCGACGGCAAGCGCTTCTTCTGGTCGCCCTCCGGTGCGGCAAAGCTGTTTTATTCCGATGATAACGGCGATAACTGGGCGGAGTCCGAGGGGATTTTCCTGACTAATGACATTATGACGGACACTGTTAATCCCGATTATATTTATGCGGCGTCGGGCAGCGGATTCTATGTAAGCTCCGACGGCGGCAAGACCTTCTCGAAAACATTAAGCTTATTGACAGATGCGAGAATTACCGTTGTTCCGGGAAAAGAGGGAGTCGTTTATATTCCCGCTATGGGACTTCAATATTCATCCGACCATGGACAGACCTTTGAGAAGAAGGGTACTGCGGCAGGCTGTATGGCAATAGGAATAGGAAAGGGCAAAACCGATTCCTCCCCCGACGCAATCTATATCTGGGGCAGACCTACAAGCGATGATGTTATGGGCATTTATATGTCCGATGATGACGGCGCAACATGGTCGGCGGTTACTCAGGGTACAATGCAGTTCGGCGGAATGGGCAACGGAAAATTCCTTAGGGGCGACTGCAATACCTATGGAAGATGCTATATAAGCTCTGTGGGCTTGGGCGTTATTGTTTGCGAGCTTGATAATAAGTAATAACGTGTTCTCATCAAAAAAGCTGTAATTCAACCGGACAGGAAGAATTACAGCTTTTTTAAGTGAGTTTTTTGACTCGGATTTTAGAACGTGTTCTTAATAAACGGTATCGGTTACTTAGCGCTGTTTTCGTAGGACTCGATCATCTTCTTGACCATCTGTCCTGAACAACAATAAGTATGTCTATGATTAGAAAGGTATTTTATATCGTTTGTTTTGCCTATTTTAAGGTGGATTTCGAGTTTCATACTATCTTTGTTTATTGGCACAACATTTATATGATCGATAATTGCTACTGCCATTTCGTCTACTTGTTCTTTTGTCATTGGTTTATCGGGGTCATACATAGTTTTAAAATAATTCTCGATATTTTTTATGTCTTTTGCATAATCGTTTTTTTCTTTATTTTGTTTTTCAATATCACTTATACTGTTCTCCAATTCAGAAATAAGAATATTCATATTATCGTTTCTTTCAACAAATTCTTTCTTTTGAATAACACCTTCGGTATACAGGTCAAGGAGTTTTTCCCTTTTTTTCTTCTCTTTCTCTAATTGTACTTTCAAAGAATTAACCTGTCTTTCGGTTTGAAAATCGTTGTCAGTTTCTGAATATATTTTTAAAAATGTATCTACATAGTCTTCAATGTTTTCGGCAATTTGTTTGAAATAATCAGATAAAATAGTATATAGTTCATTTTCCATTATTGATAACGAAGAACATGATTTTGCACCAAATCGCTTTTTCTCGCTGCAAATCCATTGATATATTGGTTTGCCTAATGAAGCACTATTTGAGTAACTGGTTCTCCAATACGGTTTATTGTGTGCTGCACACCATATTTTCCCAGAAAATACACTATTATTCTTGAAAGATCTGCCATGACTTTTTACAACGGCACTTCTTTCAGCAAAAATAGTGTTGCATTTATCCCACAATTCTTCGGCTACA
>CAYMFX010000064.1:0-12226 GCA_964389845.1 uncultured Ruminiclostridium sp. | reverse complement strand
TGAGCGGAGAGAGTGGGGGTAAGCGAAAATCGCTTGCGGGCGGCGGGATTGAGGGTGGGCTGCAGGGGTGAGGGCGGCGTGTGAGCGGCGATTTTCGTGTTCCCCCGAATGGAGCGAATGTAATGAGCGGAGAGAGTGGGGGTAAGCGAAAATCGCTTGCGGGCGGCGGGATTGAGGGTGGGCTGCAGAGGTGAGGGCGGCGTGTGAGCGGCGAACCCCCTTCGGCTTCAGCCGAAGGTGACGGCGCTTGCGCCGTCTGCCGCGCCGTTCAGGCGAGGCGGGTTCGCCCCTGTTGATGGGTAGTTGTTTTTGTAGGAGTAGCGAGGGGTTGTTGGAGCGGCGGGTGGGTTGTAGATGTGAGAGGTGAGGGCAGCTGCGGGGCGGCGAGGTCGGTTGTGGGGTTGCGGGTGTAGGGGTGCGTGAAGGGGCGATTTTCGTGTTCCCCCGAATGGAGCGAATGCAGTGAGCGGAGAGAGTGGGGGTAAGCGAAAATCGCTTGTGGGCGGCGGGATTGGGGGTGGGCTGCAGGGGTGAGGGCGGCGTGTGGGGCGGCTGATTGGGATTTGTTTTTGTTATTATTTAAACAAGAAAGGATAGGTATTTTGTTATGGCTTTAGGCGGAGGTACTTTTACTGTTATGAACAAGGAGCTTCCCGGCACTTATATCAATTTTGTGTCGGCTGCTTCGGCAAGTGCGGAGCTTTCCGACAGAGGTATTGTTACTATGCCTCTCGTTTTGGATTGGGGTAAGGAAGGCGAGGTTTTTGAGGTTACTAATGAGGATTTTCAAAAGAACAGCCTTCAGATTTTCGGTTATAACTATAACGATGAAAAAATGAAGGGGATAAGAGAGCTGTTTTTAAATGCTCGTACCTTGTATGCGTATAGGCTTGGCTCAACCGGAAGCAAGGCTGCCAATGAGCTTTGCGAGGCTGTTTGCAGCGGTTCGAGAGGTAATTCGCTGATGATTTCTGTCAGCGTTAATGAGGAAAATGACGGGTTATTTGATGTGCGTACGCTGTTGGACGGAAAGGTTGTTGACGAGCAGACGGCGGCTGAGGCTTCTATGCTTGCCGATAACGGCTTTGTTGCTTGGAACGGAAGTGCGGAGCTGGCGGCTGCGGCGGGTATTCCTTTGACAGGCGGTACTGACGGCACTGTTGATATTGATTCGCATCAGGACTACCTGAACAAAATCGAGTCCTATGGATTTAACGCTATGGGCGCTGCCGTTACCGATAATGAGGTTAAGAATCTTTACGTTTCCTTTGTTAAGCGTATGAGAGACGAGGAAGGGGTTAAGTTCCAGTTAGTGCTTTACCGCAAGGCGGCGGATTATCCCGGTGTGGTTAATGTGGTAAATTCCACCGATGATAATGCTCTTGGAGAAACGGGGCTTGTGTATTGGGTTACCGGCGCCTGCGGCGGGTGCAGAGTCAATCGCAGTAATCAGAACAAGGTGTATGACGGAGAGCTTGCGGTTAATGCGGATTATACTCAGGCAATGCTCAAAAAGTCGGTTAAGTCGGGCGAGTTTGTGCTTCACAGAGTGGGGACGGAGCTCAGAGTGCTGGAGGATATTAACAGCTTTGTTTCTGTTTCGGAGGAGATGGGCGAGTGCTTTAAGGATAATCAGACGGTGAGAGTTATTGACCAGATTGCCAACGATATTGCCGTTATTTTTAACACTAAGTATCTTGGAGCTGTGCCTAACGATCCTGCGGGAAGGGTTTCACTTTGGTCCGATATTGTTAAGCACCATGAGCAGCTTCAGGATATTCGTGCGATTGAAGGATTTTCCGACGGGGACGTTACCGTGGAACAGGGTTCTTCTAAAAAGTCGGTTGTTATTTCCGACGCAGTTACGGTTGTAAATGCTATGAGCAAGCTGTATATGACCGTTACCGTTGCTTAAATTAATTTTGGGGAGGTATTTTTTATGGCAGGAAATATTGTTATGAAGGCTAAGGATACTGTGTTTGCGGGGCTTGCGGAATGCTTTGTCACTATCGGGACAAGACGTTATAATTTTATGCAGGCTATTAATCTCGAGGCTAAGTTCGAGAAGCATAAAACACAGGTGCCTATTTTGGGAAAAACGGGAAAGGGGAACAGAGCCTCCGGCTGGAGAGGCACGGGCAAGGCTACTTTTCACTACAATACCTCTATTTTCCGTGAGATGATGCTTAAGTACAAGGAAACCGGCGAGGATATTTATTTTGAGATTCAGGTTTCCAATGACGACCCCACTTCGGGGGCGGGCAGACAGACTATGATACTTTCCGACTGTAATATCGACGGCGGTATTCTCGCTAAGTTTGACGCTGACGGGGAGTACCTCGATGAGGAAATGGAGTTTACCTTTGAGGACTTTAAGATGCCTGAGAAGTTTAAGGAGCTTGAAGGGTTTGTTACTAATTGATGCGGAGTTGCAGGCTGCGGGCTGATGATGTGGGGGAGGAGCAGGGAGTGAGGCGAAGCCGCCGTCGGCGTTAGCCGACGGGGACGGCACGGAGTGCCGTCTGCCACGCCGTTTCAGGCGGGGCGGCTTCGCCCCTGTTGGTGGGTAGTTCTTCCTGTAGGAGCAGCGAGGGGCGGATAGAGCGGTGGCGGGGAGATGTTGTGGGGATAGGAGCAGTGCGGGGTGGTTGGAGAGCAGCGGGTTGATGCTGTGGGGGCAGAAGCGGTAAACAAGTGAAAAATCGGTAATTGCAGAAAATGAAATTCGTTAGTGAAAATCATTTTGAACAGCTTGAAGATTGACGCTGCTTTGATATGTTTGTATTTGTACCAATAACCGTTTTGAGATAGAATAAAAACAAAGTCAAAATATATCAGCATATCTGAAAGCCGGTTTCACTTGTTTTTTACATTAAGAACTTGTTCCAATTTTCTTGGATATAATTTTTTGCGGAGGTAAGTTGCTGTGTCTAAATTTTCTATGTTTATGAAGGAAAATAAAACGGTTAGAGAGAACGGAAGGTATCAGGTTACCAGAGGGCTTTGCGATGAAAAGGGGGAGCCGCTTTTTTGGGAGTTCAAGCATATAAGCTCTAAAGAAAACGATGAGATACGGGAAAGCTGTACCGTTGAGGAAACGGGGAAGGGAGGAATTTACAGGGCAAGACTTAAAACGGGTCTTTATGTTAATAAGCTTATTGCCGCTTCGGTTGTGTATCCCGATTTGTATGATGCGGAATTGCAGGACAGCTACGGCGTCAGAACTCCGGAAGAGCTGCTTTATGCAATGGTCGACGACCCGGGAGAGTACAACGGGCTTGCCGCTTTTGTGCAGAGGTTTCAGGGATTCGATTCTTCCCTTGAGGAGAGGATAGAACAAGCAAAAAACTGATTAAGGAAGGAGACGGTGAGGCTAATTATGCCTACTATGTCCTTCATAAGCTTCATATATTGCCCTCCGTGTTCCTTAATATGGGGGAAAGAGAAAAGGCTTTTGTTATTGCGGCTGTCAGGATACGGCTTGAGGAGGAGAAGAAGGTCAGGGATAAACAAGCGGGTCAAAAATGATTCGGATATATTGCTCCCCCGATTAAATCTTGAAGATTTTATGCGCCGAACGGCTGTCGAAAGACAAGGAAGAAAGCCGCAGGAATATGCGCATATTTCAAGGATTTCTGACGAAGTATTTTGGCAGTCGGGCAAGCGGAAAAATTCAAGATTTAATTGGGGGAGCAATAGTATAGAGGCTGTTGACGGCGGATTGAACGGCAAAAGTGACAATATATTATAATGCGGGAAATTGCGGCTTTGTAAGGAATAATATGGATAGGAATTATTGGGATGTTTGGGAAGCGGCGGCTTGGTTCAACAGAGCATTTTGTTTTGTTTCCTATGATATTGGGTGCGAAAAAAATATTATTGCAGAGATTCTTGAGCCTTTCGATTTTGGGAATGAGACGGGCTCTTCCCAATGCTTTGAAGAAAACAGTGTCGGCGGGAATTATGACAACAGGCGGTTCGATTATCGGATAAACGCCGAAGAAAATATTCTTGAAAAGGTTAATGACGGTTTTTCGGGGAATTCAAGGGTCGACGGAGCTGCTTGCGGCAACGGCAATGCTCTCGGAATGGATATTGAGCACCTTACTCAAAGGGCTGAGATTTTTTCGGGGGAAAAAATCGGATATGCTTTGGAGTTCGGCGATAGATGCTTTAACGAATTGCCCACAGCTATAAAAGCTGTCGGGAGCTTTGCTTTGGGAGGCGGATATTCTGCTGAAGCTGTTTTTGACAATAACAGTGCGTATGATGAAATTCTCGGAAAAAGCTTTTCGGAAGCTTCTGCTTTTGATGAGGAAGGCAGATTCAATTCGTCAATTGCCTATAAAGAACCTGTTCTCATAGGAGTAAGCGCACGTCTTTTCGGTAAAAATTGCTCCCTGACTGCGTTAAATTTTCTTGACGGGCGACAGTCCGCCTGCGAAGCTTTGCCTTGTCAGGGACAATTTTTCCTTGAAAGTCCGCACACTTATCCTATGTGGACAGGTGCTAAAGTAAACAGCTTGGATTTTTTGGCTGTCGAAAATGGGAGAGATTCACGGCTGTTGGCTGTTGATAAGAACGGGATTTCGGGATTGCCGGTTGTTGAAGGGACTGCGGGGCTTTCGGATATATCGGTTGGTTCGGGTATGCCTATAGCCGAAAGGGCTGTGAGGTTCTCGGATTTGTCGGTTAGCTTGGGTTTGTCGGCAGCTGCAATTGATGCAAGGCTGGATTTGTCGGTTGGTTCGGGTGTGTCGGCGGTTGGGGCTGAGAGAAGATCTTTGGATTTGCCGGCCGGTTCGGGAAACAGGGGCTTATTTAGTAATGGCATTGCTTCGGGAAATGCAGGCTTTGGGAATATATTGGCAGTTGATAACGCTGCGCCGGTTTCGGTCTTAACGGTTGGCATAGAAAAATCAAATATTGAGAGGCAAAATGCTTTTTTAGGAATATCTGTTGTTGAACAAGGGAAAAGTTCAAAATTTTTGGCTGTTGATTCAGCAATTGGATTTGGGTCAAGAGCTGCTGAAGCGTTTGAAAAAGTTAAGTTTTCTGCTGCATATGGAGTCGGTTTTTCGGGTTTGCTGTCCGATAGCGGAGAGATTGAATCAAGTCGGCGTACGATTTGGGATAATATAAAAGAAAAGATTTCGGGGAGTAAGGGACTTTGCGGTAATTTGCCTAATATTGGAGGAGCCTGCGGTTATTCGGCGGTCGGCTTCGGTTATGGGAAAAATTATGCGGCAGCAGAAGGAATAGTGTCCTATAAAAGTTATCGGGAGTTAGAAAGCGATTATTCGGCGGCGGGTTTCGGTTATGAGAAAAATTTTGCGACGTCAGAAGGAATGCTGCCATTTAAAAGTTGTCGGGAGTTTGAAAGTGGTTATTCGGCGGTGGGTCTCGGTTATGAGAAAAATTACGCGGCAACAGGAAAAATATTGCCATTTAAAAGCTGTCGGGAGTTAGAAAGCGGTTATTCGGCGGTCGGTTTCGGTTATGAGAAAAATTTTGCGGCAGCAGAAGGAATATTGCCATTTAAGAGTTGTCGGGAGTTTGAAAGCGGTTATTCGGCGGTCGGTTTCTGTTATGAGAAAAATTTTGCGGCAGCAGAAGGAATGCTGCCATTTAAAAGCTGTCGGGAGTTTAAAAGCGGTTATTCGGCGATCGGTCTTGGTTATGGGAAAATTTATGCGGCAGCAGAAGGAATACTGCACTTCAAAAGCTGCTGGAAGTTAGAAAGCGGTTATTCGGCGGTCGGTTTCGGTTATGAGAAAAATTATGCGGCAGCAGAAGGCGCATTGCCCTTTAAAAGTTATCGGGAATTGGAAAACGGTTATTCGGAGGTTGGGCATTCGGGAGCCGTTATTTCCGAGGAGGAGCTTAGGGAAATCAAAAACATTGTTGTAAAGGATAACTGGGTTAGGTCGGCTGCTGCGGAAATCAAAATAGAGCTGACGGGGACTTTGGGAACGGAAAATTTGGGAGATGTCGATATTGAGCTTCTTGCAGATCGGGTTTCGGAGGCTATCGGCAATGCGTTAAACAATGTTTCGGAGGGGGTTCATTATTTATGAGCAGAAACGGTTATTCGGTTTATGTGGGCAAGTGTCTGCTGCCTGTGGCGCCGCAGAAAATCGAGGTCAGGACGGAAAACGGCAGCAGGACGGTGAGCCTTATAGACGGAAGTGAAATAAGTATTCTCGGAAGGGCCAAGCTTAAGAGTATTGAGCTTAGCTTTATTATTCCTCAGGTCAAATACCCTTTTGCGGTTTATTCAGGAGGGTTTAAGGGCGCTGAATATTTTCTCGATTATTTTAACAGTCTCAATGCTTCGGGAAAGCCCTTTCAATTTATTGTTTCAAGAAGTATGCCTTACGGCAAGCCGCTTTACTCGGAAAATATCAAGGTGTTTTTAGATAGGCTCACCGTTTCGGAGGCGGCGGCTGAGGGCTTTGACATTGGGGTAAGGCTCAGGCTTAAGGAATATGCGGAGGGGGGAGTTAAAACTCTCAATATCAATATTGACAGCGGTACAAGGTGCACCGTGTCTTCTGACCGCTGTCCTTCCTCCACTCGGGATAAGCCTATTGCTATCGGTTCAACCGTTATTGTAAACGGGAGGCTGCACGGCAGCAGCTACGGAGATGCGCCCGGGCAGATGAGAAACAATTACAGGGCAAAGGTGAATTTTATTAACCTTAAAGGCTCGCACCCTTATCATGTGACTACCTTAAGCGGAGGCTGGCTTGGCTGGGTCAAGGGAAAGGAGCTGACAGTTGAAGGCTGAGATACTGATTTCAAATTCTGCGGGGAAGGCGTTTATTCCCAATGTTGAGGGGGATATGGTGCTTAGCACTAAAAGAACCGGAGCGGCGGGCAGGCTTACCTTTAAGATGATTGAAGGCAAGGGCGCCGAGTTTTCGGAGGGGGCGGCGGTACAGCTTTGGGCAGACGGAAAAGGCTTGTTTTTCGGGTATGTGTTCAGTAAGGAGAACGATGAACAGGGAGCTGTTTATGTTACCGCCTATGACGGATTAAGGTATCTTGGAAATAAGGACACCTATGTTTATGAGAATAAGACCGCTTCTCAGCTTGTCAGAATGATTGCGGAGGATTACGGGCTTAAGACGGGGACCGTGGAGGATACCAAGGTAGTTATTCCTTACCGTGTTGAGGAAAACACCACCCTTTTGGATATGATAGAAAGCGCATTGGAAATTACGCTCAGCGGAGGCGGAGGAAGATTCGTTTTGTTTGACGATTTCGGAAAATTGTCTCTTAAAAATATTTCCTCAATGCTTGCGGGCGAAAACGGGGCTTATTTGCTTATCGACGGTAAGGCGGGAGAAGGGTTCCGCTATTCGTCAAGCATTGACAAGGGCACATATAACAGCGTTAAGCTTATGTACAGCAATAAGAGAAAAGGCGTCAGCGAGGTTTACACTGCACGGAATGATAAGAATATTTCACGGTGGGGCATGCTGCGGTATTTCGGGACTGTTTCTGAGGAGGAAAACGGGCAGGCTAAGGCGGATACTCTGCTGAAGCTTTATAATAGGGAGAATAGACTGCTTCGGGTCAGGGGCGCTTTTGGGGATTACCGTGTTCGGGGAGGGAGCGTGGCTGCGGTTCGACTTGATGTTGGAGGCAGAAGTGTTGACGGGTTTATGTTGGTGGAGAGTGCGGTTCATCGGATTGGCGATAAAGGGTGGTTTATGGATTTGGAGTTGAGCGGGGGGTAGTTATTGGGAGAGGGGTAGGGGTGTGAGGATTGAGCGGTGGGCGGGTTGATGTTGGGGGTGTAGGAGTAGTTTGTGCGGCGAAGCCGCCGGCGGCGATAGCCGACGGGGACGGCGCTTGCGCCGTCCTGCCCCGCCGTTTCAGGCGGGGCGGGTTCGCCCCTGTTGGTGGGTAGTTATTGGGAGAGGAGCAGGGGTGTGAGGATTGAGCGGTGGGTGGGTTGATGTTGGTTGTTGTTAGGGGTAGTTGTATAGGTTAAAATGGCAGTTGTTTTTGAATTTGTTTTCTTTTATGAAAATGAGTTGAAGGTGAGGGGAGGGATTTGGTTGACGGACGCTTCGTATTTAATAGACGCATTTAAACGCACCTCGATTGAGGCGGTAAATGCCGGTAAGCCGGTGGAGGTTCGGTTTGGGAAGGTTATTGATACTTCTCCGTTAAAAATTTCGTTGGAACAAAAGCTTGTGTTAAATGAAGGACAGCTTGTGCTATGCCGCAACGTCTGCGATTATGAAATTCTTGCGGGTTCGGAAACGGTTTCGGTTCATAACGGACTTTGTGTCGGCGAACAGGTGGTGCTGTTAAGGCAGCAGGGAGGACAGAAGTATATAGTATGGGACAGAATAGCTTAATGCCGCAGCTGGCGGAGGTTTTGGGAGAGAGATTTGAGATAGAAGAGCAGCCCACAATGACCTATAAAATGAATATGGAAGAAAAGTCGGTGGGAGATTACACAGACGGGTTAGAGGCAGTCAGACAGGCGGTATATAAAATATTGATGACGGAAAGATTCGAATATATTATGTACAGCGGTAATTACGGGATAGAGACGGTTGACCTTTACGGGCAGGAGCTTTCTTATGTTTGTCCCGAATTGGAGAGGAGAGTCCGTGAGGCTCTGATGCAGGACGACAGGATAAAAAGCGTTGATGATTTTTCCTTCGATACTGAAAAAAGAGGAGCCGTCAGGGCTGCGTTTACCGTTCATACGGTGTTCGGAGATTTTAAGGCGGATAGAGAGGTGAATATCTGATGTTTGAGGATAACACTTATAAAGTAATTCTTGACCGTATGCTTTCCCGTGTTTCGGATAAGCTGGATAAGCGGGAGGGCTCGGTTATCTACGATACCCATTCCCCTACGGCTCTCGAATTGCAGTTTTTATATATCGAGCTTGAACGTATTGTCAGTGAAAGCTTTGGAGATACGGCTTCGAGAGAGTTCCTTGCAAGACGCTGCGCCGAAAGAGGAATAACGGCGTATCCCGCTTCTTATGCGGTGCTTAAGGGGGTGTTCCTGCCGTCGGAAATTGATGTTTTGGGTAAAAGGTTCAGCCTTGGAGAGAACAATTACACTGCGGAAGAAAAAATCGAGAACGGGATTTATAAGGTCAGATGTGAAAATGAAGGGACAGCGGGGAACAAGGTTTTCGGAACGCTGATACCTATTGACTATATTGACGGGTTGGAAACGGGGGAGCTTACCGAGCTGCTGATTCCCGGAGAAGATGAGGAAGAGACCGAGGCGCTGAGAAAGAGATATTTTGACTCCTTCAATGAAAAATCCTTTGGGGGTAATGTTAAGGATTATATTGAAAAGACCTGTGCGTTAGGCGGTGTGGGCAGCGTTAAGGTCACACGGGTGTGGAACGGAGATATACGTCCTGCCGATATGATACCCTCGGACAAGGTCAAAAGCTGGTATGTCAAGGAAAGAGAAAATGTAGACGAGGAGACCGCAGGCTGGCTTGATACCGTTTATTCGGCGGCGGAAAGCGGTAAGCTTACGGTTGGGGGGACGGTGCTTCTTACCCTGCTTAACTCGGATTATGATATTCCCTCCGAAACGCTGATTAAAAGCGTGCAGAATGAAGCGGATCCTAAGGAGAATACCGGCGAAGGATTGGGGTTTGCGCCTATCGGTCACTGCGTTACCGTCAGGGCTGCAGAAGGGGTAAAGGTTAATGTGGAAATGTCCCTTACCTTTGAAGAAGGGTACAGCTTTGAGGGGCTCAGGGACAGTATTGAAAAAACCGTTGGGGATTATCTGCTGGAGCTTAGGAGAGAGTGGGCTGATTTAAGGTCGCTTGTGGTAAGAATTGGCAGAATCGAGGCTAAGCTTTTGGGTATCAAGGGCGTGTTGGATATAGAGCGGACACTGATTAACGGGAAGGCGGAAAATTTGCTTCTCGGCGAGTTTCAAGCGCCTGTTTTGGGTACGGTAGGCTCTATTGCCCAAAAAATAAATTCGGGAGGCGAGGAACAGTGAAGCATCGGGTTGAGCTTACCGGGTATTTGCCGGAATTTTTAAGGGAGTATTCCGAGACAGGGGCTGCGCTTATGGCGGAGGAGCCTGAATTTACCCTGCTTTGGGATTCGGCGGACAGGGTGCTGAGAAATCAATTTATTGAAACCGCAGACGAGTACGGAATTTCAAGGCTTGAAAGGATTATGGGTATCCTGCCTTCAAGCGCCGACAGTCTTGAAAACAGAAGAGCCTTGGTTAGAAGCAGGTGGACCTGCGCTCTTCCTTATACGTTAAAAGCCCTTATTTATAAGCTTACGGCTTTTTGCGGCGGAAATGATTTCAGGATAATCAGAAAATTCGACAGCCTGACCGAGGGATATACTATATCCGTTATTACTCATATCAGACCTTATAGTGAGGTTTTGGAGCTTAAAAGGCTTTTAAATGAAATGATCCCGGTCAATATGGTGATCGACAGCTTTAACAGCGTTGCGATTATTCCTGAGGGAAAGGCGGGAATTTATACCGGATTGGGACTTTTCGGAAGACATAAGAAAATAAAGTCGGAGGTAAATGTTTATGGCTTGGAATGAAGCGGTGGTAACAGGTAAGGGCTTGGAGCTTTTGACGGAGTGCGTTTTAGGCGGGGATATTGAAATTTGCAGAGCGGCAGGAGGCGAAAGCTGTTCACCCGCTCTTTCTTTAATGGCGCTTACTGATATTGACGAGCCTTGTCACTGTCTTAAAATAGGCGGAATAAAGAAGGAAAGCGGAAAAATCACGGTCAATGTAAGAGCTCAGAACTTGGAGGACGGCGGAGGTTATTTTATAAGGAAAATAGGGCTTTTTGCCAAGATTAAGGACAATGACGGCGGCGAGGTGCTTTTTGCGGTTATTCAGGACGAAAGGGGCGAGGAAGTGCCGACGCTCGACGACAATCCCGAATTTTTATCGGAATTTGACTTTGTAATTCCCGTTTCCAATGCGGATAAGATAAACGCTTTGGCGTCTCCCGATTTTTTGGTTACGGCAGAAGAGCTAAGCAATGCGCAAAAAGAAATTAACAGCGAGATTTCGAGAATTGACGATGATATAGAGGCTTTGGATAAAAAGGCGGCGGATAATTTTAAGGAATTTTCCGCTCATAAAAATGACGGCTCTGTGCATACCTCCCCTTCCGATAAGGCAAAGTTAGACGGTATCGAGGACAATGCCAACAACTATTCTTTGCCCCTTGCAGCCGCTTCCGTAAGAGGAGGCGTTAAGGTTGGGTATGCTGCCAACGGGAAGAATTATCCGGTACAGCTCAGCAGCGAAAAAATGTTTGTCAATGTGCCTTGGGAAAATACCAAATACGGAAATATGACGGGGGCTACCGCTTCGACTGCGGGTAAATCCGGACTTGTGCCGGCTCCTTCGGCGGGAGCGCAAGTGAAATATCTGAGAGGAGACGGAGCTTGGCAAACGCCGCCCAATACCACTTATTCCGCCGCTACCCAATCCGCTGACGGTCTGATGAGCGCTGACGATAAGAAAAAATTGGACGGTGTGGCAGCTTCGGCTAATAATTACGTTCACCCTTCCTATCCCGCAAAAACGGCGGGTTTGTATAAAGTCACTGTTGACGCAGCGGGACATGTAAGCAATACGGCGGCTGTTACTAAGGCCGATATTACGGCGTTGGGAATCCCCGGACAGGATACCGACACGGTGTATACTCACCCCACATCTTCCGGAAACAAACACATTCCTTCCGGCGGTTCAAGCGGTCAGATTCTCAGGTGGAGCGCCGACGGTACGGCGGCTTGGGGCAATGACAATAATACCACTTATTCCGCTGCTACTCAGTCCGCTAACGGTCTGATGAGCGCCGCTGATAAGAAAAAGCTGGACGGTGTGGCGGCTTCGGCTAACAATTACAGTCTGCCCCTTGCTTCTGCTTCGGTAAGAGGCGGCGCAAAAATCGGGTATACGCCAAACGGAAAAAATTATCCGGTTCAGCTCAGCAATGAACAGATGTTTGTTAATGTGCCTTGGGAAAATACAACCTACTCCAATATGACAGGGGCTACCGCTTCGGCTGCGGGTAAAATCGGGCTTGTGCCTGCTCCTGCGGCAGGCAAACAGACAAGCTTTCTCAGGGGCGACGGGGCTTGGGTTATACCGACAAACACCACCTATTCCAATATGACGGGAGCAACCGCTTCGGCGGCGGGAAAGGCGGGGCTTGCGCCGG
>CAYMFX010000063.1:0-12442 GCA_964389845.1 uncultured Ruminiclostridium sp. | reverse complement strand
TTTCGACAGCCGTTCGGCGCATAAAATCTTCAAGAGCTAATTGGGGGAGCAATAGTATGATTAATGACGGACAAAAAAATTACTTTTCCGTCTGCTTATCCGCAACGCATTTTCAAAATCATCGCCAACGGCGATACCACAATTATCCATTCTCCATTGTACATTGTCAATTGCGTTTTGCCCTATGCTTTATCAGCGACACAATCCCCTTCATAATCAAATTAACCACAAGTATCATCAGCGACACAAATGCCGCCGCTTCCAACAGCACCTGCGCCTCAAACTGGTTTATCATCAGCGAAACGGGCTTTGTGGATGCCGTTGCTAAAAACGCAACTGCCGAAATAGTCATCATAGAGTTCACAAAGAAGTAGGAAGCTGATTCCGCTACGGTAGAAATAAGCTGGGGCAAAAGAACATCCTTTATCATTCTAATTCTTCCAACGCCTAATGTCAAGCCCACCGCTTCAAGATTTTTGTTTAGCTTTCCCAAGCTGTTGTAAAACATCAGATACGGAGATGAGAAAAAGTGAACGGTGTTGACTAATATCATTATTGCGAAGGTGCCGTAAATGAAAGAGCCTTTAAAGGCAAAAATATAAGAAAGACCGAGAACCATACCCGGTATTGCAAGAGAGGTAATAGATAGGAGATGTATCAGAGCCGAGCTTTTCGAGGGCATTCTCGCCGTGAAATAAGCGCAGATAAATGCGGCGGCGGTACCGATAATCGAAACAAAAACAGCTATCAGCACCGAGTTCAGCAGAAATTCCATTGCCCCCTTATCAACAGTTGAAGAAATATTCTGAAGCGTAAAGCTCATATCTCTCGGATAGCGGGTGGCAAAGGTAAGCTGCGCAAAAGAAAAAATCGGGAAGATTACCGCAAAGGAGGCGATAATAAGAAAAATATACGCCAATATGCGGCGAAGAGGATTTTTATCGGGTGTAAAGGGCTTAGAAACCGTGCCCGTTCCGTTTCGGTTCTTGCAGAAAATATCGACGGCAAAGGCTATTATTGCGGGAATCAGCAGCAGAGTGCCGAAAACGCTGCCTTTATCGAAATTCTGCTGTCCCACAACCTCCTCGTACATAACAACAGGCAATGTCTTGTAGGTTCCACCCACCATAAGCGGAACGCCGTAGTCGGTTACTATCATTGTGAAGGTAGCAAATATTACGTTTATCATCGGCTTGCGAAGATAAGGAAGAGTTATGGCGGTCATTCGCCTGAGCTTAGGTATCCCCAAAACCTGCGCCGCCTCGTAAGGGGTTGAATCCTCGTAATCCAATATGTCCGAAATCATCAGGAAAGCAACGGGAAATGAATACATAACGCTTCCCACCACAATGCCCCAAAAGCCGTAAATACCGCTTGACAATCCCAAAAATCGAGTTACTGAGCCGTTGGAGCCGAATAATATTATAAGTCCCATTCCGTGAGAGATAGAGGGTATAAGCATAGGCAGAATAAGAAGCAGACGGAACAGTCCTTTAAAGCGTATTCCCGTCCTGGAAACGCACCATGCCAATGCAAACGCCAACACTACCGAAACAGCGGTGGCGCACAGGGAAACGCATATTGAATTAACAATACTGTTTGTAACAAGTTCATTTGAAAATACTCTGCCTATATCGGCGTCCTTTAAGCCCGCCAAAAGCTGTATCAGCGGATAAATCACCGCCACAAGGAAGAAGCAGCCTACAAGAAGCTTTGCTCCCCCCGCCTTCCACTTTATTCCATTAGTCACGGTTTATTTCTCCTGTCCGTTTCTTCTGCATCCGAAGCAAACTCCATAAGAGAGTCTATTTTTATTTTCAGATTGTCAATAACGAATGTCTTTACATAATCGTCCGCCGGATTATTAAGTATTTCCTTGGGCGTGCCCAACTGATGTATTTTTGCATTGCCCATTACCATTATTCTGTCGGAGAGTGCAAACGCCTCCTCTTGATCGTGGGTGATGTAAATCATTGTGGTGCCCGAATCCCGCTGAATACGCTTAAGCTCTGCACGAAGAGAAAGCCTTGTAGCCACGTCAAGGGCGCTCATAGGCTCGTCAAGCAGTATTATGGAGGGAGACAGTGCAAGAGTGCGTGCAATAGCCACACGCTGCATCTGACCTCCGGATAACTGGGAAGGATACTTGTTTGTGTGTTCGGACAAGCCTACCTGCTCCAACAGCCTTAATGCGGTTTCCCTCGCCTTGCTTTTAAGATCGGGGCGCAGCTTCATTGCATATTCAACATTTCTCAGTACCGTCATATTTTCAAACAATGCGTAATTCTGAAACACAATGCCCATTCCTCTTTTATCGGGAGGCGATTTTGTAATATCCTTATTATCGAGAATAAGCTCCCCCGAATCCGGAGGGAGCAATCCAATAAGTATTCTCAAAAGTGTGGTTTTCCCACAGCCCGAAGGACCGAGGATCGAGAGAAACTCGCCTGGTCTTACTTCAAAGCTTATATTTTCAAGAGCTTCCTTTCCGTCGAAGCTCTTATTTACGTTTTTTACAATCAGTGATTCCATTTTTCCAGCAAAGACTCCTTTAAATCTATATCACGAATGCCTTCCATATTGCCGTAGGGGACGGTTTCGGGGAAGTTTTCAAGGCTGCCCTGCTGATTCTTGAAAATCTTTTCGGGATTGTAGAGTCTCTTGTCCTCAGGGGATACATCGGAAATGATGTAATTGAACACCTTCATAACGTCCTCATCGGTTTCCTTGCCTATCATTACGGCGCTGGAATAAGTAGTATAGGGTGCGCCCTCATCGAAAAAGAGTATCTCAAAGTCTGCGCCGTTGGTGATTTCGGTAGCGGCCTGGAAGGTCATACCGAGACCGATAGCGGCTTCGCCCTGCAAAAGCGCCTTAACGGGGCCGGAACCCGATGTGGTAAATCCCTGTCCCGACATATTTTCAGCTAACTTGTCAAAATATTCAAAAGCGGCGTCCTCTCCTCTTTCATTTACCATATTAAGAAGGAAAATATAGCCTGTACCCGAGGATTTGGGGTTAGGCATTGAAATAAGTCCCTTGTATTCGGGCTTCAGCAAATCGTCGTAGGATGCGGGCTTTTCAAGACCCTTGTCGGCAAGGGCTTTTTTATCAACAATAATAGCTCCGCTCATAAGAAGCCATGGGGTATACTTGTGGCTTGCAGGAACATAAGCGTCCTCAAAAACGCTGAAATCAACGTCCTTAAGCTCGGCAAGATTGTCGCTTGCCTTTTCAAGGTAGGTAGTTTCCAGCTCAAGAACAATATCTATTTCCGAATCCTTTCCTTCTGCGGCAACCCTTGCGGCTAATGAACCGGTGTCGGTGTCCACAAGCTTTATTTCGTATTCGGGAAACTTTTGGGTAAGCATTTCTCTTGCGTGTTGGTTTCTGTAGTCCTCGGCTGAGGAATATATAGTTATTTTTTTCTTTCCGCTGCTGCAGCCGCTGAATGCTCCGAGACTTGTGGCACAAATTGCAGATACAAGCAGAAAAGCCGTTATTCTCCTAATTTTTTTCATTATGCACTTCTCCTTATTCACAGTTCTCTGTGTTCATTTTTTTATCATTATACAGCCGTTTTGAACATATGTCAATACCCTGCTGCAAACTTTCACAAAAAATGAATATTTTTTTCATTTCTGCCAAAACTAACCTCGCAAGCAAAAATTTGACAAAAAGAAAGGAACCGTAAATATGAAAAAAGAAGGATTTGCAAAGGTAAGATCCGCTCTTAAGGGCAAGGGGTTTATAATTGCTCTTGCGGTGAGCGTTGCCGCCGTGGGATTTTCTACCTATTATGCTTACAACAGCATTATGAACGGACTTGGGGAGGGTAAGGACGATGACAGCCTTTTTCTTGAAGTGGACAAAAATCAGCCCAATGTGCCAATCGACAAAGGCTCGCCGGATAATGTGTCAACATCGGCGTCAACGTCTAACCCGCCGGAAACCGCTGCGGGGGAAGCTACGACAGCTGCGGAAGTCACTACCGAAGCTCCCGCAACGGCAGCAAATAATTTCTTTACGGCGGGATCTCCAAGAGCTTTGCCCCTTAAAGGAGAAGTGATTAATCCCTACAGCGACGGAGAGCTGGTAAAATCCGAAACCTTGGAGCTGTGGCAGACTCATGACGGAATTGATATTGCCGCCGAAGAGGGTACGGAAATCAAAGCGGCGGCAGAAGGCACGATTCTCAACGTATGGGAGGATCCTCTCTGGGGAATCTGCGTCTCGGTAGACCATAAGGACGGATATGTCAGCAGCTACTGCGGCGTTGACAAAAACGTACCCGTTTCGATAGGCACGGAGGTAGCCTGCGGAGACGTTATAGCAAAGGTCGGAAACACTGCGGAATGCGAATGCAAGCTCCCCTCTCACCTTCACTTTGAAGTAAAGAAAAACGGAACGTTCGTCGATCCGATGAGCTATGTCGAAAGCCGCTGATTACGGTTAAGCAGAATATTTTCGTTCTCTCCATATACCCGCCGAAGCCTCAGCAGAAACGGTTTCGGCGGGCATTTCATTTATTTCTCGAATTTGTCAAAAAGCCTTGAAAAAAACAAAACAAAGTGATATAATGGTATAAAAATGTAATCGATTAACCGCCCAAAATAATTTCAAACTGATATGAGGACAAAACTATGTTAAAAAAAGCCGTTAAAATCGCCGCCGCATCTGTTCTGACCTGTACAGCTCTATGCTCTTTTTAGGGCTGCTACTTATTTCCCGACGAGGAACCGGTGCTTGAACCGCCTACCCTGAATGTGGACGAGGTGGTGTATTCAACCTATACTGTCACAAGAAAAGATATATCCAGCACCTCGATACAAAGCGGATACATAGTTTCCGGCTCGGAAACCGATTGCTATTTTGAAAAATATACGGGACAGCTTAAAAACATTTACGTTGCTCCCGGAGATTTTGTGGAGCAGGGACAGCTGATAGCCGAGCTGAACAACGGGACTATCGGTCACGACTTGGAAATACAGCGGCTTAAGGTGCAGCTTGCACAGCTTAATTACAACTCGACAGGCTCCGCCGCCGACAGGCTGACATTAGAAATAGAACAGGCTACCCTTGACTCATATCAGGAGCAGTATGACGGCGGAATGCTGTACGCCCCTGTTGCGGGACAGGTTTCGTTTGTAAAAACTTTGAATCCGGGAGACTCTGTAAACCCATACGATGTAGTTGTAAAAATAGTCGATCCAAATCAGCTTTGCGTTAAGGCGGAGGTTTCCTCCGAGGTGGGAAATGCAAACGAATTTGTTAAGGGAGATGAGGTTTCCGTAGAGGTTGACGGCGAATATTACGACGGAATAGTGATAAGAACTCCCAAAGAGGAGCGGGAGGAAATGGACGCCGAGGCCAACGCCGTTTACGTTGAGTTTGTGGGTGAAACCCCCGGCTTCGGCTACTTAGGCGAAATAGGAAATATTATAAAGGTAAAGGCGGAATCCAAAAACGCTCTTGTTATTCCCAAATATGTTATTAAAACCGACGGAGAAAGAACCTATGTTCAGGTTTTGGAGGGCGATGTAAAAAAAGAAGTGGACGTTGAGGCAGGAATCAGCAACGCCGTTGAAACAGAGATCCTTTCGGGCTTGTCCGAGGGCGACAAGGTCATTGCTAAATAATAGAGATATTGAAAATCATAAGATAAATAACTATCGGAAAGGGTCAAAAAATTGTTTACCTTATTATTCAGAAAAATGCGCAACACCAAATGGATGGTGCTGTGTTTGTTCATAGGATTTTTAATGGCAGCGGGCATGATGAGTACCGTTCCCATATATATGGACGCTTCCCTTCAGCGAGTCTTGATAAAGGAAATGGAGGAGTATCAGCTTAACACCGGCGTTTATCCCGGCAGATACATAGTGAGCACCGAGCTTCCGACAGGCATTGCCGCTGCGGACCTTCGCACCATACTCACCAATACTCCCAAAATGGTAAGCGGCAGAGTTGACCGTGTGGGTATTCCCGCCGAAAACAGCAAGACGGTGGTTTCCGATAACTCACAGTTTCTTGAAGCAGGCGGCATTTCCACCATGGTGCGCTTTACGGGCATGAGCGGCATTGAGGAGCATATTACCATAAAGCAGGGCGAGTTTTTTGATTCCACGGGCATTGAGGAGGACGGAAGCTATCAGGTTATACTTGCCGAGGACGCCGCAAGAACTCTTGGCGTTGCCTGCGGCAGCAAATACAAAATAAACCCCGTAAACACCGCTAAGGACAGCTTTTATGTAACGGTAAAGGGAATATTTACACAGTCGGATTTAAACGACAGCTATTGGTCGGAGGATCTTATAAATTATATCACAAGCGTGTTTATCCCCTTTGACCTTTACGAAAGCCTTATTGACAGCGGGGTTTTGGGCATCACCGACTTAAGCGTCAACTATAACCTTGACTACCATTCGGTTAATATGAACGCCATAGAAACCATTTCGGGCAATTTAAGCGAAGACCCCGCCTATTACGGGGAAATGGGCTACAAATTTGAAATGAATTCAAGCGACATATTGGCGGGCTATGTGGAAAAGGCGTCCTCCCTTACCGCAATTCTTTGGGCAATACAGATTCCCACAATGGTAATGCTTGCATTCTACCTGTTCATGGTGTCACAGCTTAACGTTGAGCGTGAAAGAAACGAGATTGCCGTGCTTAAATCGAGAGGTTCAAGCTCAAGACAGATATTTGCACTTTACTCGATGGAAGCGGGACTTTTAGGCTTGGTTACATTTTTGCTGGCTCCGTTCATAGGTCTTATTCTTTGCCGCTTCCTTGGCGTCAGCGACGGGTTTATGGAGTTCGTAAACCGTACCGGAATAGCCGCTAAGCTTTCGGTTACGGCGTTCCTCTATTCATTGGCGGCGGTGGCGGTATTCTTTGTAACTACAATGCTGCCTATCATACCCGCATCAAAGCTTACGATAGTTCAGTATAAGCAGAGCAAAACTAAGGTGCGTAAAACCCCTGTCTGGGAAATCTGCGGCATTGATATTATTCTTATTGCATTGTCAATTACCTTCTATTTTCTGTACCGTCACTTCGTTAATACTGCCATAAGCGACGGTTCCTTTGAAGCAACGGGACAAATCGACCCGTTGGTGTTTGTATTTTCCACCTGCCTTATCTTAGGCTTGGGACTTTTGTTCATTCGTCTTTATCCGTATCTGCTGAAGCTTATAAACTTAGTGGGCAGGTTTATCTGGACCCCCGCTCAATATATGGCGATCTCCACCGTGTCCTGCGCAGGGGGCAGCAAGGAGCGCTTTCTGATGCTCTTCCTTATCCTGACCTTTGCCTTTGGTCTGTTCTCGGCAAACACTGCCAGAGCTATCAACAACAATAAAGAGGATATGATTTACTACCGCAACGGTGCGGACGTTGTTATAAAGGAATACTGGATAGAGCGTGAATACGCCGTTGACGGAGGAAGCGTCACCACCTATGAGGAGCGTGATTTCTCAAGGTTTGAACAGCTTGAAGGCGTTGAAACGGCGACAAGAGTGCTTATAAACACCGAAGCAAGAGCAAATTCAAACAGCGGCGGCGTAGGCAATTTAACTATGATGGCAATAGAACCCACACGATTCGCAAAGACTGCTTGGATAAGAAGCGACCTTCTCCCCGTCCACTTCTACAATTACTGCAACGCCCTGAGCGATTTTCAATCGGGAGCAATTATCTCATCGGAATTGGCAGAAGCCGGCGGCATAGAGTTAGGCGATGAAATAAGCGTGGGCTGGAAGAGCAATTCTCCCATACCCGTTACCGTCTTGGCGATAGTTGACTATTGGCCGGGTATCAATCCTAAGCCCTTCTGCATACTAAACTATAACTATGCTTACAGCAACACTGTTTTGGAGCCTTACGAGGTATGGATGAAATTAAGCGACGGTGCAACCTCCGAAGCGCTTTACGCCGATATAGAAGCCAAAAGACTGCCCATAGAAACTCTTAAGGACAGCGCTCAAATGATGATTGAGGAAAAGAACAGCCCTTCACTGCAAGGCATGAACGGCGGTCTTACTCTCGGCTTTATTATAACCATGATTATGGCGGTCATAGGCTTCCTTATTTATTGGATTCTCTCCATAAAGGGACGCACTCTGCAATTCGGCATACTGAGAGCCATGGGAATGACCATGCGGGAAATAATCGGTATGTTGGGATATGAGCAGATTTTGGTGTCATTGGTATCTATTGTCATGGCGTTCATAATAGGAGGAGTCACCAGCGATATTTTCGTTCCCCTGTTCCAGAATATGTATGACATAAGAGACCAGATACCGCCATTTGTAGTTTCCGCGGCGGCAAGCGATTATATCAAGATTTACATTCTTATTGTCATAATGCTCGGCGGCGGCTTTGCAATTCTCGGCGGCATAATCAAGAAGATAAATATCAATAAAGCCCTGAAGCTTGGCGAAGATTAATTATAAGGAAGATTCTGTAAATGCAAAAAATACTCGGCTGTATACGAAAAGCTGTTCAGCTGTACAATCTTATTGAGGACGGCGACCGCATTGCCGTTGCCGTTTCGGGAGGAAAGGACAGCCTTGTAATGCTGCAAGGCTTAGCGGAGTTCAAGAGATTTGCCGGTATAGATTACTCGCTCGCCGCCGTCACTATAGACCCCTGCTTTGACGGCATAAGCGGAGATTACTCCTCGGTACAAGAGCTTTGCGATAAGCTAAAGGTTCCTTTTGAGATTGAGAAAACCGATATTGCAAGGATTGTTTTTGACATTAGAAAGGAAAAAAATCCCTGTTCCCTCTGCGCTAAAATGAGGAGAGGAGCGCTTCATGAGCTGGCAAAATCCTTAGGCTGCAACAAGCTTGCCTTGGGACACAACAACGATGATGTGGTTGAGACCTTTATAATGAACCTTTTCAGAGAGGGCAGAATCGCTTGCTTTGCTCCTAAAAGCTATCTTACAAGAAGAGATTTGACCGTTATCCGCCCACTTTGCCTTGCCAGCGAAGCCCAGGTTCGTATGGCGGCAAGACATGAGGGAATAAAAGTAATCGAATCAAGATGTCCCGCCGACAAGCACACTAAAAGGCAGGAAGCAAAGGATTGGCTTTATGCCCGCGAAAAGGAGGACAAGGGATTCATAATCAGGCTTTTCGGCGCAATGCACAGAGCCAACGTAAACGGCTGGGGCTTCCCCGAAGACAAGGAGGGCTCCGAATATAATGAACATAACAATCAAATGGAGGAATAAACCTTGACCGATAACACAATAGAAATTCCCGAACGCATAGAAATTCCTCATCAGGTAGCCACCATGATGTATTTTATAAATCAAAGGGACTACCGCTGTTATGTCGTGGGCGACTGTATCAAGAATAAAATTATTGGCGAACCTATGGGGGACATTGACGTTATTGTCAACGCCGAGTTGGACAGATTGGAAATTATACTTGAGGAATACCGCATATTGGAGCGGAATCCCGAAAAAAATGAAATGGTGGTAATGGCGGGAGGCATTCCCGTTATGGTGAGCAGCTACCGCTGTGAAAAATCTCAAGAAACAACGCCTGTTGACCGCAGACAGCTGTCCGACGAGCTTGGAATGAGAGATTTTACCGTAAACACTGTTTGCGCCGACAGAACGGGAATGTTGGTTGATCCCTTTAACGGTTTGTCGTGCCTCAGAGAGCGTCCCTTTACCATTAAAGCGGTAGGAGAGGACGCCGAGCCTGTTTTTGACGATAACGGGAATCCTGTACCCACTTTGCTGTCCGTTGAAAAGAATCCCCTTTATATTTTTAAAGCAATGGCTCTTATGGGAAGCGGAGACTATGTTATCTCACCGAAAACCTCTTCCTGCATAAAGGAAAACGCCGCTCTCACCGCTCAGCTTGAACCGGAGGAGCTGAGAAAGGCATTTGAAGAGGTGCTGATGTCCAAAAGGGTCAGCGATGTATTTTTGGAATACCGCAATGTGGTCTTTAATGTGTTCCCGGAGCTGAAACCAACCTTTGACTTTGACCAGCGCAGCATTTTCCAGAACTATTCCCTTTATGAGCATTTATGCAAAAGCGTCGGCTTCTCATATCCCGACCTTGCCCTCAGATACGCCCTGCTGTTCCACGGTGCGGGAAAACCCGACTGCCAAGCGGTAAATGCCAACGGAGCCGCCACCTACTACGGACACCCTGAAAGAGCAATGCTTATTGCAGGCAATGCCCTGAGACGTTTAAAGGCTCCGGAAGAGCTTATCGAAGAGGTACAATTCCTGATAACGCATCACGATGTGGGAGAGGTATTAGAGGAAAAGGACGCTTACGAGCTTGCCGATAAATTCTCAAAATCGGACGTGAGAAAGCTTCTGCTGCTTTCATGTGCCAATTTAAGGGCAAAATCCGAGGAAAACGAGCAGAGGGTAGTTGCCATTAAAAAAATGTCCGAATTATTTTTGAGATAAAGAAAAAAACATATTGAAAAATTTTTTCTAATATGGTAGAATAATGGTGTAGAGATAAAATAACCTAAAATATATAAAAGTGAATGCTGCTTTTTGTTAAAAGTTTACAATATTTCAATGAAGGGGGTAATCAAATATGTATTGTCTTTGGATAGGCGGAAAAAAGATTGATACCCTTGAACAGCTTAAAATGAATTTTGACTTTGATTCTGTGGAAATATACTGTTACGGAGGAGGACTTGCTCCTTGGCTCAGGCTTTGTGGTGAGGATAGGTTAGCGGAGAGAGTGGAAGAAATAGATTTTTCCGCCGATGTTGAGGAACAGTTAGCGGATATTTTTGACGTTCCCGTGCCGAAAGCCGAAAAAACGTATGCAAATAGCGAAGTAACCCTTTGCAATGCCCCGAATATAAAAAACATTTCCTCTTTTACCCCTTCAGAGCTTTCGGATTCCTTTTCTGTTTCAGCCGTTTCTCCAAACAGCTTTTCTGCCGATAGCTCATCATTTGGCAGCCACTCATTCGGCAATTCCTCATTTGCAGCATCTTCATTTATCCGTTCATCATTCGCAGCAACGGAAGTCGGTGCTTATTCATTTTCAAATTCACTGAAAACAGGTTCGGGAATTACCTTTATCACATCATTTTTATTGACCTCATTTGAATTTTTCAATACGTCCTTTACTGCTTCAAGCTTTCACGAATACGAATTTGAATTTGAAACAAGCGGTTCTTTTTCACGTTCAAGCTTTTACAACAGCTTAAGCTCTTTCAATAAAACCTACAAAAGCTTTTCTTCTCCTTCAGGTTCAAGCTTTTCCGTTTCCACAAGCTTTTCCGAAGCAACCGAAGAAGCAAATTCCGATGAATCAAATGAATCAAAGAAGACAAGCCCGGAACCTGATTACTCTTTGCTGTCTCACGAAGAAAAACTTATGTTAAATATCAATGCTTGTCCGCTTAACCAATTCGGCTACGGACTTCATCTGATATGATTACTTTTATTTCTGTAAATTAAACATATGTCTGCCCCTTATATCCGATTAACCTTGTGCGTTTTCTTCACAAGTCAAAAGCTCTCTTCATTAAAACCGAAAGAGGATTTTTTATGCAGGCTATTCATATAATTTCTACCGCACCTTTTTTTGCAAAGCACCCCGAAAAGCAATTTTCCCTTGATAAATTTGAGGTATATTCCGCCGTTTTGTCTGCGTTAAGTTGGAGAAGCTTCGGAGATGAAATAAGCCTTGTTACCGATACAAAGGGATATGAGTTTATTGACAGCTTAGGTATTTCTTCTGTATGGAACGAGGTTCTCACCTTGATTCCCGACGATTTGGAGGGGATAAATCCCAATATGTTCTGGGCGGCGGGAAAGCTTTTTGCATTAAGAGAGGTTCCCTGCCCCGTTGTAATGATAGATACGGATTTTATTGTCTGGGAAAGACCCGTTTTCCCCAAAAACTGCATAGTAGCGGCACACCGTGAAAACATAACCCAGAATGTTTATCCCGACCCCGACTGTTTTCGATTTAAGCGGCATTTCCCTATGAATAACATAAATAAAAACGTCCTTCCCATGAATACCGCCTTCCTGTATCTCCCCGACGAAGGCTTCAAGCAATACTATGTGAATCGGTCAATTGCTTTTATGAAGTCTGCTGCGGACTGTGACGACTATCTTTGTTATATGGTGTTTGCGGAACAGCGGCTGTTATCAATCTGCGCCGAGGAATACAAAATGGGTTCCATGGTGCTTATGGACAAGGACGAATTGTTTTTCCCGAGAAAGGATTATTCTCACCTGTGGGGCGCAAAACAGGTAATGCGGCAGGATTTGCAGCAGATGCACGATTTTTGCCGGCGTGCAAGAGAACGGATAAAGCGTGACTATCAGCCTTTTGAATTTGTTATCGGGAAAATTGAAGAGTATTTCTTTGAATGAGCAAAGAATTGCACTTGACAAAATGGGGGAGAGTGTGTATAATAAAATTAA
>CAYMFX010000062.1:0-12515 GCA_964389845.1 uncultured Ruminiclostridium sp. | reverse complement strand
CCCCAAATCATCAACCCACCCCCATTCCCGCCGCCCCACACGCCGCCCCAAATCATCAACCCACCCACTCCCGCCGCCCCTCCCCCACTCTCCCCTATCCGCCACCCTCCTTCCCAACCAACTTTCAATTTTCAACTTTCCACTTTCAACTGTCAATTACTCCCGAATCTCCCCCTCCCCCAAAATAACCACCGCCGCCTTCTCCTCAACCTCGACCTTCTCCCTGAACAGCCCATACCTCTTCCCGATAAGCTCCGCCGCCCTAATCCTATCCTTAGCGGAAACCTCCATATTGACCACCTTCTGCACCCCGTCTCCCGCTAACTTAAGCCTCTGCTCTCTGCTTTCCCCCCTCATAACGGCGGTAAGATATTCCAACACCTCATAAGCGTCGGCAGTCCTCTCATCATGCAGCTTCCGAAGCTCCTCTTCAACATACCTTTTTCCCTCAGCCGAATCAAGCACCCGCCTCCCGCATTCCCAAGCACCGGAAAGCTTATACCCCGCCCTAACAGCCGCACGGGTAATATTACAGTCCACCAAATACTCATCGCAAAATCTTTTCTGCCTTGCGTTCATAGCCCCTCCAAAAGAAAAAGCGTCTCCGACAGCTCGAAAACGCCAAAAGAACCCAATCTGCTTTTTCCATTTCTTCCATAATACACTATACCACACTTCCCCACTGGCGTACAATGGCTTTTTAAAAAAAATAAAAAAATCAAAATTCCCCGCTCCCGCCATCAAATCTTCCCTTTTCAAAATCAAATCCGGCTAAAAACTCACAACAAAATTCAAAATTTACCGGTCAACTCACTGGTCAAACAATCTTTCCCATAAATCATATTTTTCACAAAACTATCACCTTCATCTGCTACAATAAGGTCATCAAAACCTGCGAAAACAAAAGGAAAGGATCCAAACAAAATGAACTTAGAAGTAAACACTAAGCTGAACGGTTTCACCGTCACCCGAATCAGAGATGAAAAGGAGATAGGCGGCAGACTTGTGGAAATGACTCACGACAAAACCGGCGCCGAGCTGTGCTGGGTAGACAACAAGGCATTGAACAAAACCTTCTGCATCGGCTTTAAGACCTTACCGGAAAACAGCACCGGCGTATTTCATATTTTGGAGCATTCGGTACTCTGCGGCTCGGACAAGTACCCCGTTAAGGAACCCTTCGTAGACCTGTTAAAAAGCTCCATGAACACCTTCCTTAACGCAATGACCTTTCCCGACAAAACCATCTACCCCGTATCCAGCCGCAACAAGCGGGACTTCCTGAACCTGACCTCGGTCTACCTTGACGCAGTTTTCGCTCCCGCCCTGAAGCACAACCCCAACGTGTTCCGTCAGGAGGGCATTCACACCGAGTTTGACGAAAACGGCGCACCCCTCTACAAGGGCGTGGTATTCAACGAAATGAAGGGCGCAATGTCCGATGTAGCCGACAGAACAGAAACCGAGTTAAGCGATCTCCTCTTCCCCGACAACTGCTACCGCTTTAATTCCGGCGGCGACCCCGAGGTGATTCCCGACCTTACCTATGAGCAGTATGTGGCTTCCTACAACACCTTTTACCACCCCTCCAATTCAAGAATAAGCCTTGACGGAGACGTGCCCTTAGAGGAAACCCTCGCCTTAATCGACTCATATCTCTGCAAGTACGAAAGAAGCGTAACAAAGCACGAGATAGAAATGCAGCAGCCCAAGGTCAAAGAAAAAACCGCTCCCTACGAAATAGCCGAGGGCGAGGACAACGGCAGAAAGACAATCCTTGTCCTTGCAAAAATAATCGGCACATGGAAGGACAGAACAAAGCTTCTTGCGGCACAAGTCTTATCCGATGTATTGGCAGGCACCAACGAAGCCCCCGTAAAGAGAGCGGTACTCTCCGCAGGACTTGCGGAGGACTTTGACATAGACGTAATGGACGGCATAGCACAGCCCTACATCTCCCTCACCGCCAGAAACATAAAGAATGAGGACAGTGAAAAAATCAGAGCCGTAATAAGTGAAACGGTAACAAAAACAATCGCCGAGGGAATCGACAAAAAATCTCTCACCGCCTCAATAAACCGCCTCGCCTATAATTCAAAGCAGCTCCCCGAGCCTCAGGGCGTATACAGAGCCATATACGTTCAAAACAGCTGGCTTTACGGCGGCGACCCCATGACCTACTTAGTATACGACGAAGCCATAAGGGAGCTTAGAAAAATGGCTGAGGGAAAAGGCTTTGAAGAGCTTTTAAATGAATTATTGGGCAGTGACGGGGAATTGTCCGCACTTCATATGCTCCCCTCTTCAACTCTCGGAAACGAACTCAGAGAAAGGGAGGAACAGCGCCTTGCAAAAGAAACCTCCGCCCTCACCGAAGCGCAGAAGGAGCAGCTTAAAGCACAGCTTGCGGACTTAGAGAAATGGCAGACCCGACCCGACTCCCCCGAAGCCTCAGCCTCAATCCCCGTTCTTCCCTTAACCGAGGTAAGCGAAAAGCCGGAGCTTACAGAAACCCGCGAGAAATCCGAACAGGGCACAAGAGTCCTTTACCACCCCGTCCCCACTAACGGAATCGTCTACATAGCGATGTACTTCCCCTTAACCAATCTAACGCTTGACGAACTGACCAAGCTTGCGGTGCTCCCCTCCCTTTACGGCGAGCTTCCCACTAAAAATTACACCGCATTTGAATTACAGCAGCAAATCAAAACTTATATCGGCAGCCTTAACCTTAAGCTTATGTCATTGGGCAGAGCCGATAACAAAAACGCATGCACCCCTTGCCTGACGCTAACCGCAGGCGTTCTCGAAGAAAATTTGGGAAAGGCAAAAGAGCTGATAGCCGAAATTCTCTTAAACACCGAGCTGAATCACCCGGATAAGATAAAAGAAATCGTAACTCAGGAGGACGAAGCAAGACGACAGGGCGCAATCGCCAACGGACATGTTATCGGCATGGGCGCAGCTCTTGCTCGCTACACCGCCAAGGACGCAGTAAATGAAGCAATAAACGGCTGCAGTGCAATAGCATGGCTTCATAAATTCTCAGGCAGCTTTGACGAAATGATAGCCGACTTTATCTCGTTGGCACAGAACACAGCAGAGCAGTCAATAATCCGCAGCGGCATGACCCTCAGCATAACCAACACCGAGGAAATAGACCTTTCGGATTTAATATCCTCATTACCGGAAGGAAAGCCCCTGCCTAAGGAGGCGGAATACAAAACCTCCCTGCCCGCAAAATTGGGAATAGTTATCCCGAGTCAGGTTTCCTATGCGGAAAAAGCTTATCATCTCAGCGAAATGGGCAGGAAGACCGACGGCGCCATGAAGGTTGCGGACAACCTCTTGACCTACAGCTATCTCTGGAATATGATCCGAGTACAGGGCGGCGCATACGGCACAGGAATGAGAGCTGCAATAAGCGGCAGAATGTTCTGCTACTCCTACCGTGACCCCTCTCCCGCAAGATCCTTGGGAATATACGATACCCTCTCCTCCTACATCAAAGAATTTTGCGAAAGCGATGAGGATTTGGACAAGCTGATAATCTCCGCCATAGGAAACAGCGAGCCCTTAAGAACACCCGCAGGACAAGGTGCGGATGCGGACGATTGCTATTTTACAGGCATAACCGACGAGGACAGAATAGCTCTCAGAAAGGAAATGCTTGCCGTCAATAAACAAAACCTCTTATCCGTTTGCGAACCCCTTGACGAAATGGCAAAGAAAGGCGCAGTTTGCGTAGTAGGACACGAAGCCGCATTAAAAGAATGCGAAGGCTTGGAAATACGCCGCTTGACAGATTAAGAATAATTTCTAAAATAAGCAAAGCGGCAGGAACGGAGACATTATGCTTTCAATAAAACAAAAAATAATCAAAATAACCGCCCTTGCCGCAGCGCTTTTTATAACCGCCTCCTGTCAAGTGCCAACCTCACAGCAGCCCGAAACTTCTCAGACAACCGAACAGCAGCCAACAGAAACCGCAGCCCAAACAACAGCAACAACCACCTATGTAACAACCAACCCGCCCGAAACCACTCTCCCGGAGGAAGTCTTCGACCGAGAAAACTGCAAAGCGACAATAACCAATTTCACTCTCACCGCCGACAACAAGTACCTTAAATCTCCGATAGAATACACTATCGACAGCGAGAGCGACAAAATCTTCCTTGATGTAACCTACGACTCCTACATTGATGTCCGCACCTTGAAAAACGCCGTCTTGGATATAACCGTCACCGACGGCGCCTTCGGCATAGACCCCTCAGCCCAAAATCCCGACGGCACCGTGGATCTGACCAAAGCCCAATACTGCATAATCAAGGACAGCAGCGGCACAGCCAGAAAATACTCGGTAGAAACCAACCGCAGGCTATGCGACCTTCCCATAGTAAACATTTACCTTGCCGACAACAAAGCCCATTCGGACATAGCCAAGGAAGAATACACCCCAATGGAATTTTATATCGACAACTCCTCTTCCCCCGAATACAGCGGCACAATACCGATAAGCGGCGGAATAAGGGGGCGGGGACATTCCACCTGGAAGTGGGAGAAAAAGCCTTATCGGATAAAGCTTGACGAATCTGCCCCGATTTTGGGACTGAGCAAAAACAAGGATTGGATACTACTCGCCAACTACGCCGACCGCTCTCTGATAAGGAACACGGTAGCCTATGAAATGGGAAAATGCCTTGACAATTTAGGCTGGGTACCCACACAAATACCCGTAGACCTGTTTGTGAACGGTGAATACAGAGGAGTATACGCTATCGGCGAGCATTTGGAGGTAGCAAAGGGAAGGCTGAACATCGACGAAAACAATCCCGACCCCGATACCGGTTATTTGCTTGAAGTAAACGGCGCCGAAGACCGCAGCCTGACAGAAGGCATAGACTACTTTCACACCGACACCGAGACTCTTGACTTTCTCACCTTCAAGTCGCCCAAAGACATAACTGATGAACAGCGGCGCTATATAATGGATTATGTAAACGCAGCCGACCGGGCGATAATATCGGGCGTCGGCTATGAAGAGTACATAGACGTTGACAACTTTTGCGACTGGTTCATTTTGCAGGAGCTGACCCGAAACGTAGACTGCTGTTTCAGGCGAAGCTGTTTTGTCACCAAGGACAAGGGGGGCAAATTAAAATTAACGCCTGTCTGGGATTACGACCTTGCCTTTGGAAATTTGGTTGCAGACAATCACGAGTACCAGCGCTGGGTAACAATAGGCTCCGACAGCGAAAACGCTTATGTAGAAGTAAACTGGGCAAATTATCTGATGTATGACAAAGCGTTCAGAGCACGCCTCCGTCAAAGGTGGAACGAGGTAAAGGACGAATTAATGAACACCGCAATGTCCTGTATCGACTATTACCAAGCTAAAATCGACAAATCCCAAAAAGAAAATTTCAATCTGTGGCAGGTATGGGGCATAGAAGTAGGCTGGTGCTCTCCCAAGAACACCGAAGCCGACACCTACGAATTACAAATTCAGTACCTGAAAGATTTCCTCACCGCAAGATACGAATGGATAGACGCAAATATATAAAGGCTATTATCGCAATTTGGGGGCTGTAAAAAAACTAAAGTTGTAACCTAATCATTTTTCTTGAAAGCCCGATTAAGTTTTCGTCCACCTTTTACAAAAGGTGGTGGGTTTCCAAAGGGCAAAGCCCTTTGGTCGCCCTCCGCAGAGGGCGAAATCTCTTGACATAGTGCGCTCCGCAAGGGGTGAATTTTAAAACGCCCCAGTGGGGCGTTTTGAAAGAGGGGACGCCCTGCAAGAGAGGGCGTCCCCTGTTTTATGATAGGCAGTTGTATCTTTGCGAGGTTTTACCTCGCACGGAAATGTATTTTTTTACAGCCCCCAAGCCTCTTTTCCCTCCGTGATTTTTCACTTTTGACTTTTTCGACTTACTGAAAAGCAGGCGAAGCCGCTGCATCGGTCGTTTTCAAATTACTGATAATCAGAACAACTATACATTATCAGTAAGCAATAAACGCCCGAATCGGCGGCTTTGTCACATCATAAACCTTTCTATCTACCCGCAAACCCTGTTGACAATCCCGCAGGCAATCCTTTCCCCTGAGTCACCCGAGGGCTGAGTATGAAAATCGTCGCTCGTACCGTGAACAATAACGACTCTGCCCAAAATCTCATCAATCTCAAACCTATCCGTCACAAACGCAAGGAAAGCATTTCCTCCCGCACCGAAAAGCGGCGGCATATCTCCCGCATGATAAGGGTGAGAACAGCCGTCGGGATTATAATGCCCCTTTGCATTTGAAAAGGGATCCTTACAGCTTCCCGAGCAAGCCTTCCCCTCGTGAATATGAAAACCGAAAACCGGGCGGCAGCCCCCGCTTTGTTCAAGCGGCAGCCCCCAAACCTCCGCCGCAACCAAAACCTCGCCGCAAAGCTGATAAAATTTCACCTTACCCTTAACGCAAGGATATTTCTCGCTCCCCGAAATACAAGCCTCGGCGTCCGCCCTTCTGCCCAAAACCGAAAGCAAATTAAAATTTTTCATAACTTATCTCCCAAAAATAATTTAGCGGCAAAACACTGTGTTCGCTGCTCCCGATAAAATTATATTCCGCTCCGCCCAAAAAGGTTAATAGCATTAGAATCTGTCTCATTGATACACATAGCAGCCCATTTCAAATTATATTTTGTATATTTTGTAAAAAAACGTAATTTCACTTGACGAAAGGGCAAAAATAAAGTACAATAAAATGTGTATCGCCATATTGCGGCGTTACCGAAAAATAAAAAAGCAAGGAAAAAACGTTGGAAATAAAAATTAGCGCTTCCCTTTTGGGATCAGATTTGGCAAATTTGGGCTACGAAGCGTCAAAGGCGGTTAAATGCGGCGCAGACTGGCTTCATGTGGACGTTATGGACGGAGCCTTTGTGGATAACATCAGCTTTGGCTCGGCAGTTCAGTCCTCTCTCCACAAATATTTGCAGAACGAAAATTATTTTATCGACACTCACCTAATGGTTGACCGCCCCGACCGTCAGATAAATTTTTTTGCGGAAAGCGGCTCAAATATGATAACCTTCCACGCTGAGAGCCAAAGCGACATTGACCACACTATCAACAAAATACACCGTGCGGGACTTATGGCAGGACTTGCCGTAAAGCCCTCAACGGCTGTTGAAGCGGTTCTCCCCTTTATCGAAAAGTTGGAAATGGTGCTGGTTATGACAGTGGAGCCGGGTTACGGCGGACAGGGCTTTTTAAGCTACACCCTCCCAAAAATAACCCGCTTAAGAGAAATAGCCGACAAGGTAAAGCCCTCCCTGATGATTCAGGTTGACGGCGGTATTAATTTGGAAACGGCGGCACAGGCTGTAAAGGCAGGAGCAGACGTACTGGTAAGCGGCACCTTTCTGTTTAAGTCAAGCTATATGAAAACCGAAGTCAGCCGATTAAAGGAGTTGGGGTATATCCTTGATTCAAAAAATCCTGCTTCCGATACCGACTCCGTCGTCTCCCCCTATTGACTTAAAATGCTCCTCGGTGAAAGCGGCGGTAAGCTCGCTTTGCTCCGCCGAACCGTATTCCTTCATAACTCTTAAAATGCGGGCGCTGCAAATGTTTTTGGGAGTTATTGCAAGGCGGTAGCTCTTCCCGTCGGTAAAGAGATTGGATTTAAATTCCGCTCCGCTTAGCTGCTCTAACATCAGACAGCGGCACAGTGCGCCTAAATTCTCCTCCGAATCGCTTTCAAAGATTATGGGAGAAGACGCTTCGCCGTTGTCTAACAGCTGTCCCTTTCTTATCTTGCGGCGGCGGTCAAGGTCGCTGACGTAAAGCATACACCCGCCGTCCATACGCTTGAAGGCTTCGATGAAAAGCCGTTTCCCGCCCTGCAAAAGCCGCGCCGCAATAGCCTCGCTTTCGGGAGAGGAATCGCTTTTGAGAAGACGTCCCAAGGCTTCCCTGCATTCTCCTCCTTCCTTCGAGAGAGACTCATAGCGCAGCCGATTGCGATCCATATCGTCGGCTGTAAGGGTAAGCTTTAACGTTGTTTCGGAAAGAATATCTACCTTCATAAAAATTTCCTTTCAAATTTTCCTTTCTAAAGATAAAAGTGAGATTAAAATATGTCTAAAATGTTTAAACTGTCTGAACCCGAGGAACATTCCATCGGGGAATCGGCTTCCGACTCCGTTTTGGATGACGAGGGAGTAAAGATAGCCGAGACGAAAAGAAAAGTGTTCGGAAGAAAATACCGCTCCGTCTACGGTGACCAATTAGCCTGCCTATGCGCTTTGCTGATTATGGGAGTGTGGAGATGGGGACTTCGAGCGCTTGTCATATGCGGATTAAGCGTTTTTGTTTCCGTACTCTGCGACTGGCTTTTCTGCCGAATAACCAAAAAAACCTATAACCCCAAGGACTTATCCACCGTGGTAAGCGGAATGTGCTTGGGGCTTATGCTCCCCGCCACGGTTGGCTACAGATACGTTATCTTCGGCGCATTTATTGCAATGGGCATTAAGCATATTTTCGGCGGGAAGAACAATTACATTTTTAACCCCGCCTGTCTTAGCTTTGCATTTTTAGCGGTGTGCTGGCCCTCCCAGATACTGATGTACCCTCAGCTTGGGGAGACCGTTCCGGTTTTTGATTCATATGCGGGGGTTCTGACCTCAGGACTTGAAAGCTACTTAGTCCGTTTGGGAACAGCAAGCTCCCTCTCCTTTTACGATATTATTCTTGGCAGCTTTGTGGGACCTATAGGCACTACCCATGTTCTTGTGCTTGTAATCTGCGGAATATGCCTGATGTTCCGAAAGGCGCTGTCCCCAACCATAACACTTGTAACATTCGGTTCCTTCGTTGCATTTTCTTTTCTCTTCTCCTCCTACGACAATGCGGCGAACGCAATAATAATCGAGATAGTCTGCGGCAACATACTCTTCGGTATGCTCTTTCTCGCCTCCGACCCGCAAACTATACCCCGTTCCCTCTTAGGTAAGATATATTACGGAATAGTGATCGGTATTCTATTAGTGATCTTCCGACTTCTGACACAAACCGAGTCCAGCTTTGTTTATGTCCTTCTTATCGCCAATGCGGTATCCCTTCACATTGACCTGTTCGCAGACAAAACCATCGTAGTGGTCAAGAACACTCTGAAGTGGCTCAAAAACAATTCGGGAAGCTTTGAGCGCGTAAGGAAGGAAGCTCAGCAGGGCGGGAAAAAGTCATTAGGCGACACTCAGGAAATTATTGTTCCTCTTATGAATTACAATATGCCTGCCGTTGACAACAAAATAGTAAAGGCAGCCAAGAAATCGCCCAAAATCATAAAAGCCGAAAACCGCATTCCGATTCGCAAGGAGAATAAGGAGGGCTTCCTGACGTCCCTAAGAAAAAATATGAAGCAAAAGGGAATGAACAAAAAAACAAGCGTTAAAAACACCGATATTCTCTCTCAGACCTCCCCCGAACAAAATTTCCATATAAAACAGCCTAAGGGCAAGGAATAAATCACTGAATTTATAAATAATAAATAAGGAAACGGTTATGACAAATTCCAAGCATAAGTCCGTCAGGATAACGGACGGATTGTTTAAACAAAATATAGTGCTGATGAGCGGACTTTTTGCGGGACCGGTTATCGGCGGTGCTACAAGCCTTGACAGCGCTCTTGCAATCAGCCTTGTATTCACATTGGTGACATTGGTTTCGGTAAGCCTTTGCAGGCTGCTGCCCAAAAAGCTTGCCTTTTCTATCAGGGTAGTCTTATATGCCTTGATTTCGTCGATAGTCTACATTCCCGTAATGCTGTTGACGGGGCAGCTGTTCGATCAAAGTATGCTTAGCTCCATAACCCTCTATCTGTTAATAATCGTTACAAATCCGCTTATACTGTCCAAGACGGAAAGCCGTTTTTTCCTCCGCCCCGTATCAATGATGTATAAGGACTTAGCGGGCTTTCTGTTAGGCTTTGACTTTGCATGTATACTTGTGGGAGCAATAAGGGATGTACTTGCGGATAACATTATCGGTAACTTTATCGTTCACATTCCCTTTCAGATTCCCTCTATGGACAGAGTGTACAGCGGCTTTATAACCGTCGGCGTACTTGCGGGCTTATTCCGCTTTATCTACAGCAAGACAAAAAAGAAAAGGAAAAAATAAATGGAAACCGTTTTTTCGCGGCTTGTAGCCGCCGCTCTTTTGGGCATATTCATAGAGAATGCGGCGTTCGAGCGTGCTTTAGGCGTAAACGTCCTTTTGTACGCCGCTCGTAAAACCGAAAATCTGATAGGCATCTTTGTGGGAGTAGTATACGTTACCACTCTTTCCTCCGCTCTTGCCTGTCTTACCGACAGATATTTTTCCGATTGGGAATATTATGAGCTGTGCCTGCCCTTTATCTACATCTTTATCATTTCGGCTGTTTATCTTATAACTTTGGTGGCAGTGTGGAGGTTCTTTCCGGACTTTTTCCGCAGAGTAAAAAAGTATGTTCACCTTTCGGTCTTTAACTGTGCGGTTTTAGGAGCATTGTTTATTCAAAGTCAGATAGGCGGCACCTTTGCAAGCTATGTGGGCTACGGCTTGGGTACAGGCGTGGGCTTTCTCCTTGCAGGTTATCTGCTTCATGCGGCGGAGGACAGACTTAATTCGGAATCTGTTCCCGCTTCCTTCAGAGGAATGCCCATAACTATGATTTATATCGGAGTTATATCTCTTGCCCTCAGCGCATTCTGGAGCTGAGACAAGAAAAATTTATATATGCACAGCGCACAATGCACTATTGCACTATTCACAATGTCACAATGCACTTCACATTTTACACGGTGCACAATGTATTTGCGCATAAAACGGAGTGATTGCTATGAACAGTAAAAAGAACATTAAGATAAAACGCAGCAAGGGCAGGCTTTACAAAAAGCGAAAGTCCACAGGGAGATTAGTCGCCGAAACTCTTATTTTGGTCGTGATAGTGGGAGGTCTTGTTTTCTTGGGCTATTCCATAGCAGGACCTTTAATCTCAAGGCTTTCAAGCGGCGAAGGCACTTCTGAAATAAGTATGTGGACTCCCGATGAGAACACTCTGAACAACACAGAAACAAGCTCGGACACAACCCCCGGCGAATCCCTTACCTCAACCTCAGACGCTCCCGCCGCTTCGGGAATAGGCTCTTACCTTATCCCCGAGTCTGCGCTGCAAAACGCAAGCACTCTCGCCGGCGCATTGGGAACCGCAAAAGGTGCAGGCTTTAAAATCGTTCTTATCCCCGTTAAGGATACTACAGGCAATGTTCTTTACGCATCAAATCTTCCCGACATCAAAGACACCGATCTTATAACAGGCACAATGCCCGCCTCCCAGATAGCGTCAATGGCAAAAGCACAGGGTCTTACCCCCAAAGCAATACTCCCTACCCTAATGGACGCAAAATCCTCCGTTTATGTTAAAGACACCGGCTATTATTTTGCAGACAACAGTGAAATAAGCTGGTTAGACAACTCGGCGGAAAACGGAGGAAAGCGCTGGATCGACCCCTTCCTTGACGGAACAAAAAAATACTACGGTGATCTTACAAAGGAACTGAAAACAGCGGGCTTTGAAGAAGTGATTATCTCCGAGCTGAGATTCCCCGCCTTCACCGATTATGACAGGGATCACTGCTTGCTTCCCCGAAACTTTGAAGCAGACAGATACAAAGCCTTAACAGCCGTATACAACTCCGTATATACCGCTTCCGACAAAAAAGCCGCCGTATCGGTGAATATAAGCGACGTACTGGAGGGCAGCGGAAAAACCTTTGGTTCAACTGCGGAAATTCTTACCGACAAAAGCTTTTCCGGCACAATATATCTGACCTTGAATCTTTCGGATTTTGGCGACGAGCTTAAAACAGGAGAAGATACAAGCATTAAGCTTCCCTCCGACCCCGTAAAAAAATCCGAGACCCTTATCGGTAAGGCGGTGGAATATATCGGCACCAATGTAACGGTAGTTCCGGTTATCAAATCCGACGGACTTTCGATACAGCAGCTTGAAGCCTGCTACAGAAATCTCAACGCATAGCCAAATAACGTTTTAGCCGGTTGTTTATTTGCAAGATTTACCTCAATTTGGAGCAACCGCCTTTTAAACAATTTAATAAAATGAAGCGGTAAGCCAAGTGTTTACCGCTTAATTTTTTAAAGCAAAATCAACTTCTCATATTATTTCTAATTTAAAATCATTCTTTACAAAACTTTAAATTGAAATTACACCCGAAGCACTATTCTCAAATTATCCATAAAGTTTTACAATCTTTTTAATTTGAGAATAGTATTAAACGGCGAGCCACTAAGTTTTCCAACAGTACAACAACTTTAATGAGCGCAATTCCACGTTCCCTTCGGAAAAGGCAATAACAAGAAAAGAAGCGATGCAATCAGCACCACTTCCAAAGCGGAGAAAGGGGGGGAGAGGGGTAAGGAAGAGATTTTTAAGGGAGACCTTGGGGAGAGGGTTCG
>CAYMFX010000061.1:0-12546 GCA_964389845.1 uncultured Ruminiclostridium sp. | reverse complement strand
GGCTGACGCAGAGCAGGGACGCCACGGTCGGTGGATTTGTCTGATTTTAATTAAGATTTAGTATTAAGCACCGTCAGCTTACCGTTCTCTTCCCTTCGCCGAAATATTTCTGAACATACAGCCGGTGTCGCTGCGCAAAGAAAAGCAGCCGTGCTCACGGTTTTTAAGACAGTAATTGTTCCCGCCCTTTTCCGTTAAAATTCAAAATAAGATTGTTGTCCTCAATTGTAATATCCTTCTTCTTGTTATTCTTGAAAAAAGATTATATCATATTTTTACAAAAAACAATTACAAAATAGTTACAGTTTTTCGTACAGTTTTTCCAAATAATTTTCATAAAAGCACCAAGCGGCACCGCATAACGTTTTGCGGTACCGCTTAGTGTATAAAGGAGAAGAACAATGAATATATCTTGCTTAGTTCAGCACATTCTTAATTTATTGCCGATTACTTTCTTTTCCTGCTTACTGCAACAGCAGCTGCTGCAACAGCCGCAATGCCTGCGAAAGCTGCTATGCCTTCAACGCCTGTATCAGCGTTGCCCTTATCGCCGGAGGGCTTATTGGTATCTCCGCTGGGGGAGTTGTCCTTGTCGGTTGTATCAGGCTCTTTGGTTTCGTCTGCTGCGGTGGTTGTGTCCTCAGCGGGCTTATCATCGGCTGCGGGAGGTTCAGCGGAAAGCGTCATGGTTTTTAAATTAACTCCCCATCCTAAGAAATGAATGCCCTTTTCTTTTATTGTGGAAATCATTTTTTCCGGAACCGTAAAGGAGAGAGTGGTCTGTTCCTTTTCAATTGAATAGGAATCCTTTGTATCGGGCATTGCAGGTGCAGTGTCGCTCTCGTCCATTATGAAGTCCCAGCCACTTTCGGAATCCCAGCAGGGCTTTACACAATAATAGCCTTCGGGTGTTTCACGGGTTTCGAGGGTAAGCGTTATAACGGGTTTTTCTGCCAACTCTGCAAATTCCTCGGCGGCAACAAAAACTTCGGGATCCCACCGCAATCTGTTCTCTGTTCCGAATTCATAAGCAGAAGCTGCGGTGGTGAGTGCTGCTGCAGCAACAGCTGCAGCGATGACGGTTGAAATAATTTTTTTCATTTGAGTAATCCTTTCTTATAAATATAATTTTTAACCCGCAAGGGCTGTATTTAACTTATCTACTTCGTTTTGAACAAACGGATAGACTTTTTCCTTAGTCTGTGTCCATGAGTTGCCGTTATGATAAGCATCTTTTGAGGGATTGTCAAGCGCATCAAAGCAATCAACGGAAACGCCGTTATAGAAGTCGAATACGGGGTGCTCCTTAAGAAGGTCGAACATGGTCTCGCGCATTTCCCACATCTCGTCTGTCCAGCCGTATTCGTTGAAATACTGATCCTTTGTAATCTGCTCTGCTTCCTTGCTGTCGTTTGCAGCAGCTTCACAGTACATCAGGCAGGAGTATCCTTCGGGGTTGGGAGCGCCGTTGCAAAGCATATAACCGTTAATTCTTGCGGGAACATAGAGAGCGTCGGCGGAAGGGCATTTGGGAATGGGTACAAAGCCTATATCCTTAACGTCGCCGTATTTAGCAAGTCCGTACTCGGTGTTTACCTCGGTAAGCGCCCAATAACCGGTGGGGAAGAACAATGTCTTGCCAAGTCCAACGTTGCCGGGGTTGGCTACCCAACCGAAATCCCACACAGGGTAAGCCATTTCTTCCTTGTGAATGTTGCCCAGAAGCTCCTGAGCCTCGCCGATAAGAGGGTCTCTTACGTTGTTGACTACTTTTCCGTCCTCCAATCCGATGAAGGGAACGCCGGTAGAGTTGCAGAAGCCGCGGGTAATCCACCAACCGTCGGAGGCGTAGTTGTCCTCAGCCTTGTCGCAGAACTGCTTCATCATATCCGTGCAGGCTGTCCAATCCCATTTGCCTTCCTTAAGCAGCTTGTAAGGATCCTCCAAACCGTTTTGTTCTAAAACGGACTTGTTGTAAATCATAAGAACTTCGATTTCGGGGCTTATGGTAGCGACATAGTGCTTATTCTTAACTACGAACTTGTCGCCTATATCCTTACGGGAGCTCCACCATTCGTCGCTGAAATCGATGTACTCATCAATAGGCTGGAACATATTGCTTACGGCGCCCATTGGGAAAGCGTCCATATCGGCTGCCGAGAAGAAATCGGGAGATTCGCCGGTAGATACCATTGTTGCGAGCCTGTCGAATCTGTCTGCCTGACCTACTATTATATCTTCCACTTCTCCGCCGAATTTGGTCTGGAACAATTCCAAGGCTACGTCTTTATTTTTTCCGTTAGCAGGGTTTCTTGCCCATGAGGAAAGAAATCTGACCTTTTTGTTTGAAAGCTCAAATTCCTTGACGGAAATTTCGTCCGCTTGGCTCTGCTGTTCCTGCGCCATAGTAGAGGGAACCGGGGTGGTCACTGTAGTGCTGCTGCCGCCGGAGCCTTCAGAGCAGGCGGTTAGCATTGATACAAGTATCATTGCCGCTGCCAAAGATGAAAAAATCTTTTTCTTTTTCATGATCATAACCATTCCTTTCGTATTGTCCCCGGATTGTAAACGGCATGAGCCGAATACCGGAGCAAAGAATTTATCTGATTGTAATTTTATCATTTGTATTGAAAGGTTTATGTCATTTTCTTATTATTTATATTAAAATATTAATCTGAGTTTCGGGCGAGGGAATGGTGATGAAAAATTCGGTTTGAACTGAAAGCTGAAAAGTGACAATGACAAAAATTTACCCTTCAAGGCTAACGTTAACAAGCCTTGAAGGGTGCTTTGCAGAAATATTATACCGAACTATCCCCCGAATTAATCACCAAAATGTCACCCTCCTTAAAAACCGTCCTTCCTCTTGGGATAACCACCTGTTCTCCCCGTTTTATCAAAATTACAAGATTGCCGCTGTCGGGAGGAAGCTCGGAAAGAGTGTGACCGCAGTATTTGCTTTTGCTGCCCACAACCACCTCGGTCAAATTAATCCCCACGCTGTCGCCGATTGCGGGAGCGCATAACACCGCCATATCTCCCGCTTCAAGCTGAGTGAAGCCCTTGGGCACAATGCGCTTGCTGTGTCGGACGATAAGTGCGATAATGGTTTCGGGGGGCAGACTGATGTCCTTTATCTGCTTACCGTCCCAGCGCCCGCCTTCGGTAATATTGACCTTGATGAACTGCACCGGAAGCTCCTCCGAATAATCGTTGAAGGTGGTGAGAACGTCGTTTTTGCTGTCTATCATATTTAATTTTTTGGCGGCAAGGGGTATCAAAGAGCCTTGAAGCATAAGCGAGAACAGTACCGTCAGAAAAACCGTATGGAATAAGTCGTACTCCTTGAACTCTGTTGCAGCCGAAGCCATAATTGCAAAAACAATGGAGGCTACCCCTCTCAGTCCCGACCATGATATAAGCAGCATCTGATTCAGCTTGCATTTAAAGGGCGCCAATATACCGAAAATAGAAACGGGTCTTGCCACAAAAGTCATAAATAACGCTATCAGCAAACCGGATGCAAGCACCTCGGGCAGCTTTGAGGGAAAACACAGCAGACCTAACATAAAGAAAACTAACAGCTGTAACAGCCCTGTCAGCCCGTTAAAAAAATGCACTAAGCTTCTTTTTCCGCTGATTGAGCTGTTCCCTAACACTATTCCCACGATATATGCGCTCAGATAACCGTTCCCGCCCAAATAAGCGGGAGCGGCATAGGCTAACAATGCCACAGCCACAATAAAAACCGAGTCAAGCCCCGCTATGTCGAATTTCAGCTTAGTAAGCACCAGCCAACCTAACCCAGCTATCAGGAAGCCTCCCCCCGCTCCAAACACAAGCTGTTTTACAAGCATAACCGCCGTTTCTCCCGCTGAACCGCCGCCGTTCATCAGCGACAGCACTATCATTGTGACCATATAGGCAAAGGGGTCGTTGCTTCCGCTTTCAAGCTCTAAGAGAGAGGCGGTGTTGTACTTCAGATTCAGCCGCCTGCTCCTGAGTATTGAGAAAACCGTCGCCGCATCGGTGGAACCGAGACAAGCGCCGATAAGCATACCGTCTAAAAGCTCCATACCAAGCGCAAGGTGACAGAACAGCCCCGTCAATACCGCCGTAGAGACCACGCCCAAGGACGAAAGAAGCATAGACTTGACCGCAACGGGCTTAGCCTTATTCCAGTTAGTGCCGAATCCGCCGTAGAACATAATAAAAATCAGCGCAATTGAACAGCCCGTCTCCGCAAGGCTGTAATCCTCAAAGGGTATCTTAAATAAACCGTCCGAGCCGAAGAGCATACCGATGCCTATAAACACAAGCAGCATGGGTACGCCGAACCGCCCCGAAATTCTCTGGGCGAGAATGCAAACAATAATTACTGTGGCAGCAACCAATAAAACCGCTTCCAATGGGCATTCTCCTTCTTAGCACAACAGATAAAAGCAAGCGGCTGTCCCTTATCAATGCCACCTCTGTCTGTTAAATGGAATTTTCCGATTCGCAGGCAGCCTGTGACGCCTTAGGCACAGCCGCTGAGTTATATTAGAAAGTATTCTTAGTTATTTCCTTAAAGTGAATTTCTCTACTAAGCCCTTCATCAAGGTAGCCTGACCGTTCAGCTGTTCCGATGCGGCGGCGCTTTCCTCTGCTGTAGCCGAGTTGTTCTGTACGACAGACGAAATTTGATCTATTCCCTCGGTAACTCTGCTTATAGACTTTGACTGCTCTCCGCTGGATTCGGCAACCTTATCAACAATCTTAGTAAGCTCGGAGGAATACTCAACCGCCTTATTCAAGGTTTCCGCTGTGCGGTCTGCAATTTCAATGCCCTCTCTTACCGCCTCCGCAGATTCCTCGATAAGCTCAGAGGTACTCTTTACTGCGTCCTGAGACTTGCCCGCAAGGTTTCTTACCTCGTCCGCAACTACCGCAAAGCCCTTGCCTGCCGCACCGACCTTAGCTGCCTCAACCGCTGCGTTAAGAGCTAATATGTTAGTCTGGAAGGCAATGTCCTCAATGGTTTTGATAACCTTCTGGATTTTTTCGGAGGCAGCGCTGATTTTATCCATTGCAGAGGTCATCTGCTTCATCTGGTCATCTGCCTCCTGCATATAGGCGGCGCTGTTGTCAACGGCTTCTTTTGCGTTCTTACACTGTGTCAGGTTGTTTTCGGTTTTCACGGAAATGTCGTTAATGCTTAATGCAAGATCCTCAATAGAGGAAGCCTGCTCCGTTGAACCCTGAGACAGGTTCTGAGCCGCATTTGAAACCTGATCCGAACCGGCGGCAACCTGAATGGCAGATGTTTCTATCTTTCCTATTGCGCCGGACAGATCCCTTGTGATACGCTGAAGAGCTTCAATTATGGAAGAAAGGTCTCCCACATATGCCATGGTGTTGTGTTCCGTCTCAACCGCAAGGTTTCCCTTTGCAATTTCCGACAGAATACGGTCTATATCGTATATTATTGTCTGAAGATTATTTACAAGCGTTCCGGTGGAGCGGGCAAGAACGCCTACTTCGTCCTTAGCGTCACTCTTATAAGCCGGAGAACCGATGTCGCCTGCCGCAAGCTTTCTGATGCGTTCGCTGCAAGCCTTGATAGGTTTAGCTATGCCGTTGCTTATAACAGAACCGAGAATAAGGGCGACAGTGCAGAATATCACCATCATTACGCCGATAATAATCAGATTTAGCCAAACGTCCTTCAGATAATTGCTCAGCGGATCCTCAACCGCAAGGAACCAGCCGCTTACGGGAGCGTCGATGGGCGAATAAGCGATATAGGCGTTGCTGCCGTTTTTTGAATACATATCGCAGCCTGTCTCTCCCGCAATCATCTTTTTGTGTATATCTGCCAATGCAGCATAGGAGCTGTCGGTTTCGGCGTTTTTGATAATCGAGGTTTGCGACTTGACAGTTTCCGAATCCTTGTCCGCTATGATAATGCCGTCGGAATTTATCATATAAGCAAGGTTGTTTTCGGACACGTTAATGCTTTGCATAATATCGGTAAGGAAGTTTGCAGGAGGCGCAAAGTAAACGCAGCCTATAGGCGCAGAGCCATGAACCCCGCCTTCCCAGATAGGTGCGGCAACAATTATTGCATACTCTCCCGTTACCTTTGACAAAAGGGGATCGCTGACAAATGTTTCGCCTCTCATAGCTTTTTGGAAATATTCGCGGTCGGAAAAATCCTGACCGCTGAAGACGCTTATGCCGTCCGAACCAATGATATTTCCTCTCTCAAATCCTTCCGATTCCGCAATAGCGGTAATTACCGCCTCTTTTTCCTGAACGGGAACATCGGCGTCCGCAATGGAAGGGTTGGTTCCTGCCGCCACCGCAACGTTTATGTAGGAACGAAGCTGATAATGAAGCCTGTTTGCAATAGCGGTTGTAATTTCGCCAATGGAAGTTTCCGCCAGTCCGAGAGTAGAATCCAAAGTAGCATAAACCGAAAGCATACCGAGCAGAACGGAAGGTATGATCGCCATGAGAATAATAGCAATCATAATCCTTGTTTTAATGCTTTTTTGTTTCATAGGTGACAATGACTGAAAAAACAGTCAACCTCCTTCTTCCAAAACTCACTATAATCATAGCAAAATTTACAAAGTAAATCAAGTGGTTCTGTCGAATTTTAGTAAATGTGCAAAAAATGAAAGGGCCTTTTTAGTGAATAGTAATAGCTAATTGTGCGCCGCCTTAATTTTCTCATAGTAAAAAACCGCTAACTGTGTTCTGTCTCTCAGCTTAAGCTTGAGCAAAATACCGCTTATATAATTTCTTACAGTTCCCTCTCCCAAGTAAAGCGCCGAGGCTATTTCCTTGTTGGAGCGTCCCTTTGCCACCTCTTCTATAATTTCCATTTCCTTTCTTGTAATGCCGTAGGAATCCGGGTCGAAGCCGCCCTCGCGCTGAACCATTCTTGTGAGCTTATCCGTGACCGCCGAGCCGAAAACCTTCTGTCCTTCCATAACGGCATTTAGAGCGGACTCTATCCCGTCGAAATCCTGCTTCAGAATATATCCTCCAACGCCCATTTCCAAAGCCTTTAAGATATATTCATCGTCGGAAAAGGTGGTCAGGAAAAGAATTTTTGCATTGCCGTCCTCCTTTAGAAGCTTTTCCGCCGCTTCAATTCCCGTCATATCCTCCATGCGAATATCCATAAGCAATACGTCGGGCTTAAACTCATGGTAAAGCCGGGCGGCTTCCCTTCCGCTTTTGCCGGAAGCCAAAACCTTTATTCCGCCGCTTGCTTCAAGGATTGTTTTCAGCGAATGAGTAACCAAAACATCGTCGTCCGCAATCACAATATTTATCATGCCCTTTCCTTTCTTACCGAAACAAATACGGTGAATCCGTTTTTGTCGTTTACGCTGAAATTGCCTCCCACCGCCTCGGCTCTGTCCCTCATATTTCCTATTCCCATGCCCTCGACATTTATTTTGCCGCTTCCGTTGTCGAATACTATAAGCTGGTACAGCGAGGGGTGCTCTCTGAGGGTAATCACCGCTTTATCGCCGCTGCTGTGACGAGAGATATTTGAAACTGCCTCCTTCAATATGGAGATAAAACAAAGCTTTATCTTCGGCGGCAAATCCCCCGATATATCATAGGAAAGCTCCGTGTTCATTTTCTCTCTTAAAGGAGAAACGATTTTTTCCGCCTCCAGCTTTAAATCCAAGGCTTCGTCCCTTATCCCGTGAACGCTTTCCCTTATGCTGTTCATTGCGGAATTAAGAGTATCTCTCAGACCGTCTATTCCCGATTTAAGCTCAGTTTGTTCCTTCGGGCAAAGAGCCGAAAGCGCTCCGGTCTGGAGCAGGGAACGGGACAGCAAATGTCCCACATTGTCGTGTATCTCTCTGGCAATTCTGTTGCGCTCGTTCAAGGCGGTGATTCTCACCTCGTACTCAAGCATTTCTCCAAGCTCACGGTTCCTTTTTTTCATCAGCCTTTCAAGCTCGATACCATCGTCTCTGCTCTTGATATTCTCTTCAAAAAGGCTTTCGATTTTCAAGGTCTTGATACAAGCGGCAGCGGAAACGATACAAATAAGCAGCGGGTAAAGGCTTGCCGCTCCTAATCCCGCAATCGATACCGCCGCCGTCACAGAAACAGCCGTTATACAAGCTCTGCTTTTTATCCTCACCGTCTCGTAAACCGCCAACGGAAGCGTAAACACAAACTCTGGAGCAAGCAGGCAGGCTATGCAGTAAGAAATTATCAGCGCCTTCTTTATATTTCTCATCTCCGCCGCCTGAGAAACACAGGTGACTATTACGGCAGACAAAACGGCGCACAGCTCCGCCGTCGTTATCTCCTCGGTTATGAGAAACGCAGGAAGGCACATCAGTAAAATCAGTATTTTATCAAAAATGAGCTTCATATTTAATTTATCCTTTATATTGTTTATTTAATTCTAACATACCAAGCCCGAAAAAACAATAACGATAACCGCAATTTTTTCACAATGCCCCACAATGTGACAAATGTCACAGCAACAAATGATTCCTTTCACTTGAAAGAGCCGTTTTACAATGATAAAATAAAGACAAAGAAAAAACGAAAGGAATTTACCGTTATGGAGACCGTAGTAAAGGTAGAAAAGCTTGTTAAGCGGTACAAGGAGCTTATTGCTCTCGACCATTTGGAATTGGATATAAAGGAAGGAGAGATATTCGGATTGCTCGGTCCCAACGGTTCGGGGAAAACCACAGCCATAAGCTGCATTCTCTCCCTCCTGACTTATGACAAGGGAGAAATTTCCGTTTTCGGAAAGAAAATGTCTCCCGAGGTCAAGAAGCAGATAGGGGTGGTAATGCAGAACGTAGCGGTTCACGAAGAGCTGAACGTTAAAGAAAACATAGACTACTTCTGCGGCTTGTACATAAACGACAAAAAGCTGAGAGAGCAATATGTCAGGGAAGCAATTGACTTTGTGGGCTTGGAGGGCTATGAGAAATTCCGACCGAAAAAGCTGTCGGGAGGTCTGCTGCGCCGCTTGAACATAGCCTGCGGCATTGCCCATAAGCCTAAGCTTATCATTATGGACGAACCGACCGTAGCGGTAGACCCCCAAAGCCGAAACAAAATTCTCGAAGGCATTGAACAGCTCAATAAGCAGGGGGCAACCGTTATATACACCTCTCACTATATGGAAGAGGTGGAACAAATCTGCACCCGCATAGCCATAATCGACAGAGGACGCAACATAGCCGAGGGCACTAAGCAGGAGCTGAAGAAAATGATTAAGAACACCGAAACGGTAAACGTTGAAGCGGCGGGACTTACGGAGGAACAGCTTGCGAAAATCAAGGCGCTGCCCCACGCTTACGAATGCCGCTATGACGGAAACGTTCTTACTCAGCTTTACAGCGGCGGCAAGCATAATCTTACGAGACTTCTCGATTATCTTCATGAGCACGAGATACCCATAGGAAGAGTGTATTCGGAGCTTCCCACGCTGAACGACGTATTCTTGGATATAACAGGCAAGGAGCTGAGGGATTAGGGAGCGGCTTGCACCACGGAAGCTTCCGCAGAAAAGGAGGAATAATAAAATGCTTCACTGCATTAAATATGAGCTTATCAGCCTTTTGAGAAACAAAATAGTTGTGTTCTGGCTTCTCGGCTTTCCCTTAATTCTCGGCACGCTGTTCTATGCGGCGTTTGGCAGCCTTGCAGACAGCGAGGAGGATTATAAAAATATACCCGTCGCTTTTATAGAAGGAGAAAAGCCCGTTACGGGACTTGACGTTATGTTGGAGGCGCTTTCGGGAGAGGAAAGCGAATTAATCGATATAAAAACAAGAGATTCGGATGAAGCAAGGCAGCTTCTTGAAAAAGGCGAGCTGTGCGGAATAATATATTCCGATGAAACCATTAAGTTAGAGTTTCCGGAGGGGACGGACATTAAATCGGGCATTGTCCGCTCGGTGTTAGACATTTTTAAGACGAAGAATGAAATAATAACCGAAATTGCCAACGCTCATCCGGAAAAGCTTGAAGAGCTGTTAGACGGCGTTATGGACGAAACGGAAAATTATATTGCATCAAGCTCCAACAATGCCAACAAGGACCCCTATGTCCAGTATTTTTACAACCTTCTTGCAATGAGCGGGCTTCTCGGCTCGATGATGGGAATGTACTGCTCCATAAATCATCAGGCTAATCTTTCCCCTTTGGGGGCAAGAGTGGAAATTTCCCCCATGAGCAAATTCAAGGACATAATTTCCTCTTTGACGGCTACTCTGATAGTTCACAACATTTTTATAAACGTTTCCGCCTTCTACTTAATATTTATTTTGGGCATTGACTTTGGAGTTCCTTTCGGTATCATCGTTATAATAAACTTCCTGTCGACTGTAATAGGAAACAGCATGGGCTGCTTTGTGGGCTCGATAGGCACTATGAACGAAAGCATAAAAAATGCAATTCTTCTGACAATATCCTTGGGGCTGTGCTTTTTAAGCGGTCTGATGTTCGGCGGAATGCGGCTTATAATCGAAGAAAGCTGTCCTATCATAAACCGTATCAGCCCCGCCGCCTTGATAGTGGACTGCTTCTACAGTCTTTGCGTTTACGAGGGCTACGAGAAGTTTACCGAAAACGTAATTTTGCTGTCAATATGGTGCGTGGTTCTTATCGCAGGCTCGCTTATTATGACAAGGCGCAGAAAATATAAGAGCATATAAGGGAGGGAAAGGAAATGAACGTTTTTAAAGCATATCTGAAGCTTATTCCCGCCTATCTGTCATCGCTTATTATTTACATAGTGATTTTCATCGTGCTCTTAAATATGACGATAAATGCAAGAAGCGGGCTTAACGGCGGCGGCGACTACCTTGATTTCAACACCCTTGCCGCCGTTATTGACAGGGACGGCAGCGAGGAAAGCCGTGCCATGGTAAAATTTATTGAGGATAACCCCAATATAAGCGTTATCGAGGTAGACGAGGACAAAATACAGGACAGTCTTTACAACCGCAAAATAGAATACGCCCTCACGATAAATGAAGGCTTCGGCGAAAAAATTGCGAAAGGTCAGACCGAAAATATACTTTCCGCCGAAAAGATAGAGGACACAAGCTCTGCCATGTATATGGAAACTCAGATAAGCTCCTTTTTAGACAGTGCGACAATGTATATAAAGGGCGGGTTCAATGCCTCCGAAGCCTTTAAGGCGGCGGCGGAAAAAAGCGGGGACGGCGTTGAAATTATAAGATACCAACGGGAAAACGGCTGGAACAGCGAAAACAGCTCCGCATACTTTTTCTTTAACTTTCTGCCCTACATTTTGCTTATGATGATTATGCCCATGCTGACTCCCACCTTTGCAAGCTTTATGAACAGCGATATGAGAAGCAGAACCCTTTGCTCCCCCATAAATCCGGTATCATATACCGCTCAGATTGTACTTGGAGCATTTTTGGTCTGCATGAGCGTTTTGGTAATACTGTTAGGAGCGGGTACGGTAATAAGCGGCGGCGGAATCTTTAACGAAACCTTTGTATATTCTTTGCTTCAGATGATAATATTCACACTCTTCAGCTTATCGGTATCGGTGCTTGTGGGAATACTGTGCAGCGAATCCAAAAAGACCGCCTCCTTAGCCTCCTCGATTGTTTCCAACGTTTTGGGATTGGGAATGTCCTTCCTCTGCGGCGTGTTTGTATCTCAATCGCTGTTGGGCGAAGAGATATTGAACATCGGAAAGCTTTTCCCCGCCTATTGGTACGTCAGAGCCAACAATATGCTTTACGGCGCCGACGGAGCGGTATTCGACAAATCCGAGGTTATGATGTGCATAGGAATAGAAGCACTTTTTGCGGCGGCAATTTTTGCGGTGGCGCTTTTAGTTTCGGGAATCAAAAAGGGCAAAAGCTCAAGATAATTCAAATAATAATTACACAGGAGGATAAAATAATATGAAATCTTTGGAAACGGTTCAGAAAACCTTTAAGGTCTTTCAAATATTGGTGAAGGTTGCAAGAACTCTCTGCATTGTGGGTGCTTTAATATGTGCGGGATTCTTGATTTTCGCAATAATATATAATTCGGGCGGGCAGGCCTTTGGACTTTTCGGCGAGAATCTGCTGCTCTTTCCCGAAGGAACCGACGTAAAGCAGGCAATCGGGGAGCTGATAGTTTCGATGATTACCCTGACCGCCGACGCTGTTCTTCTTGTGTTTGCAGGGGGCTATCTTAAAGCCGAGCAAGCGGATGGCACCCCCTTTACGGAAAGCGGAGCGGAACGGCTGAAAAAATTGGGCATTCGCTGTATCTGCATTTCCATTGCGGCAATAATAATCTCTGTTATACCCGCCGTTATATTTGACGCATCGGTTCTTGACGAGCTGGACAATCTGCCAAGCGTGATATTAGGCGTTGTGCTTATTCTTATCTCCCTGATTTTTCGTTACGGCGCGGAATTGGAAGCTAAAAACCATACGAACCGATAATTTAAAAAATGGGGCTGTAAAAAACAATATTGAAGTTTTCGTCCACCTTTTACAAAAGGTGGTGGGTTTCCAA
>CAYMFX010000060.1:0-12874 GCA_964389845.1 uncultured Ruminiclostridium sp. | reverse complement strand
ATTGCCGAACATGGCAAGGAAAAATATCAGAAAACCATATCGAAACCATTTGGATATCTGCCGGAACCCATGGCGAGCCAAGTGTGATATATATATCCTTTGCAGCTACCGTCGGGGGGAGCACCCTTTCGATTGCTTTGATATTATCCGCAAAATAACCGTTATACTCTTCTTTTCTCTCTTTTTCTTCGTGCCCGTAGGAATTATCAAGCTTATCTGCTTGCATTCTTCCTTCAGATAAGGGACAGGCGTTGAAAATGAGAGTGTTTTTTATATAGAAAAAGGTCCTATTTTCATAGTATTTTATTCTCCCCAAATAGCCTTAAAATGCTTATCAATAATTATTGTGGTATCGTTTTGGAACCCAAATAATTCTTAAGTTTTTGAACTCGGTCCTCCTTATCAATTCCTTTTTCATCTTGGAAAATTGCAATTGTAGCAATAATCGAATCGTCCACAATACTTTTAACTATATAGGAGGCGTTTTCGCAGACGATATACCTGTCATCATACATTAGTTTTTGACCCATATCATCCCGAGACAAATGCTCATTATCTGCAATTTTCAAATATGGCATATATGTGTTCTGAGACCATTGAGATTTTGTCTGCATAATCGAGAACAAATATGGTTTTTCAGAAACCGCACTATTACTTAGTTTTCCATAGCTGCCCGGTCTGAAAGCGTCATACTTGACATAGTAATACCGCCATGGATAAGTCGAGTTAGATGTGCAATCAGCTATAAAACCATCAGCAATATCATCAAGTATATCATTGGTGAATGTTGCATTTCCTTGTAGCAGCTCGATAAGGATATTCTTTGTATTGTCAAATCCATCATAGTTTGCACTTTTGTGGAACAGTTCGTCCCATGCAATCTGCGTAGACTTTGAAGCGTACTGATACCGCCATCCATTTCTTTCTTTCTGGCCATAGTTACCCGTGGCCATAAGTGCGCAGTCAATTTTATCCCAGTTACAGGTAAACAACTCAGCAAACTTATCAGCCAATGACAGATTATCTATTCCGACAATACTAATCTGGCCCTTAAGCATAGGATGATCCTCAAGCTTAAACAAAGTTTCAGCCTGTTCCGGATGAGCATCTAAGAATGCTATTTTTTCTTTTTCTTCAGATAACTGATTAACGTTAAAGCTGTTTTCTATAGAATCATCAATCTTTCCCGTTGCAATTATTGCCTCTGTCTGAGCAAGAACAGCCGGTATTCTGTTACGATCAATTCTGTCGCTGACCTCATCAACAGAATTTTGTATCAGATTGTTGACAATACGAATTCTGCGAGCAAAATTTGAATACTGTATTGCTGAAGTATGTCTGAGATAATATGTAACAGCATACAGTAACACAAATCTGTTCAATGGAAATTGCCGTTTATCATAATATCCGTGCAAACAATCCTCAAATATATCCAGTTTGTATCTGCCGGTATCAACAATAATTTTTTCAGGCTGATGTTCGCTTGACATTATTGATGTCAAAAACTCTGACGGATTAGCGAATCCGGGAATAGAGCACCAACAGTCAAAGTATGACTCCATTGCTTCGATATTTATTATTGCCTCATCATTTTCTTTTGAAAAATAAGTTTGCAGAAGATCAAACTCATCAGTGCTCTTTCCTTGGGGTGACTCGCCGTGGTTATAACAAATCGTATCACAGATAAATTTGAAATACCTCAGGAACTCATCATCAATTATATTGTCATCTTCGGTCCCGTTACCGCTATTCCTATATTGCCAAAGCAAATCTGTCCAAGTTCTGTCAATCTTACTCAGCACTCGATCAGCAACATCATTATCTAAAGCTCTGATACATCTTTCAAGTTCCGCCTTGAAATGCTCAAACTGTGTCAAAGGCTTTCCTCGAGAATTCATCTTAATATAGAGCTCATCTGTCAGGCCCATATCCTTGATAGGGAGAAAATAAAATGTGATTGCGCCGTTTTTCAAACGCTGCCATATATTGTCCAAGTCGGCAAATTTAACTGCAATGGCATCAAGCATTGTCAGCATAGAGCTAATAGTTGGATCCTTTTTCCAATCAAGCGGAAACCATGACTGGTTGATGATCTGAGATTTTAAGCTTTCGCTAAAATCAGGATTAAAGCCAACTAAATCCTTACAAAAATAACGTGCGCTATATCTTGTCTCATAGCTGAAGTTATAAAGAAACCTCCACTCGTCCTCTGGAATGTTTTCTTTCTTTGCAGCATACCAATGGAGCAAAAACAGGGTAGTCAATCTTTGCTGCCCATCAAGCGGTGTCATTATCCCGTTTTCATCAACATCACCGTATACGAAGTCGAGTGTAATTGGATGGTCGGTTATTGCATCATATAGAGAAGACAGAAAACGTGCTCTCACTCTATTTACATCCGGATTTTCACGACCTTGAGCATAATCTCTCTGAATAATTGGAATAACGATTTTATTTACTTTAACCGAAGTCTCATCTGTTTCAAACTCCGAATCAAAAATATCAATAAAGGAGTGAAGTGTTGTACTCATTTATGCGTCCTCCTTTTCAAGAATTATCGGATCATTCAGATAATTCTCAAGAACTCTGTTAATTGCCTCAACATAAGCTTTTCTGTCTGCCTGTCCCCAGAAATGAAGCTGGTTTTCTTCAGATGGAGTATAGTATTTCAAGAAAACCATCTTCGTACAGAACGGAATGTACTGCCCTTTCTTATCCATTTCAATGATAATGTTACGTTTAACATCAAAAGTGGAGTTAGTAAAAAATGCATTAGTGCACCAAATGTGGTGCATATATATGATGTAAAATATATTGGGGTGTCAGCCTGCGGCTGCACAGGGATATAACGAGGTGTAACGTTTATGGAAAGTTTTGAACCGAAAAAATTGGCACTTATAAGAATCTGGCAGATTCTTAAGGATTACAGTGATTACGATCATCCCCTTACTCAAGAAGATATCGCCGTAAAGTTAGAAAATGAATACGGTATCGTTATTGAAAGAAAGGCGATCAGCAGAAATATTTCGCTGCTGAAGGAAGCAGGGGTCGATATTGAGTCGCACAGAGCCGGAAGCTATCTTGAATGTAGAGATTTTGAAGACTCAGAGCTGCATATGCTGATTGACGGCGTTTTGAGCAGTAAGCATATTACCGCAAAGCATTCCAAGGACATCATCGATCGGCTTTGCGGTCTGTCCAATAAATATTTTCGCTCAAATGTTAAGCACATTCATTCGGTAAATTATTGGTACAAAACGGACAATCAAGCTTTATTTTATAATATTGAACTGATCGATATAGCTATCGAAGAAGGAAAGCAGATACATTACGATTATAACAAGTACGGAGTTGATAAGAAACTCCATAAGTCTTCTCATCAATATGTGTCCCCTTATCTGATGATTTTGCACAATCAGCGCTATTACCTTATGGCATACAGCGAATATTGGGGCAATATGGTGTTCCATAGATTGGATCGAATCACCAATATGATTGTTTCAGATGAAAAGGCTACTCCAATCCGTAATGTACCCGGCTATGAAAACGGTATCAATTACAAGGAACTGTCCTCTGCCATGCCTTATATGTATACCGACCGACCTGAATACATTGACTTTATTGCCGATATTGGAATAATCGACCAGATTATTGACTGGTTCGGCAGCGATATTCGCATCGCAAAAACCGATGATGAGAGCAAGGTCAGAATTAGCGTTAAGGCAAGCCCAAACGCTATGGTGCACTGGGCGATGCAGTATATCGATTATGTTGAAATAATTTCACCCGAACCGCTCAGATCTCGGGTGAAAGCAGCACTTGAAAATGGGGTGAAGAAGTATTAATGAAAAAGTGAAGGCGTAAACAATGGATTTGAAAACCAAGAAGAAATTAGATACTGTTACCGTTTTTGATTTGATGAACAATAAATTCTATATTCCGGATTATCAACGGGGATATAGACGCTGTTGAAGAAGCACTATCATGTAAATTTTGTGCCGAAAACGGCCTGTAATGTGAAAATGGAGAGTGAGACCAAATAATGAATACCGAAATAATTCTTGACACTAAATTAGTTGGTAACGTACAAGGCGTTTTTTATGTTCCGTCATACCAGAGGGGTTATAGATGGGGTAAAGGAGAAGTTACAAGACTTTTAGAGGATATATACACTAATGGCAATAAAACTTATTGTCTGCAACCGGTTGTCGTAAGAAAAGACGGAGACAGATATGAGCTTATTGACGGGCAGCAAAGATTAACTACACTTTTTATACTTCTCCAATACATCAAAAGAGAGTACAAGCCTAAAATCTCATTGAAGTATGAATTGATATATGAGACAAGAGAAAACTCGGCAGAATATCTAAACAATATTGATGAGACACTGGCAGACTCCAATGCCGATTTTTATCATATTTTTCATGCGTATAAAGCAATCGATGAGTGGTTTAATGCCCAGCCAGATAGCGTGGTTGCCGCAGATGATATTTACGGTTATCTTGTAAAATTCGTAAAGATAATCTGGTATGAGGTCGGCGAAGATGAAGATGCAATTTCTTTATTTACCTGCTTGAACATTGGAAAGATTCCGCTTACGAGTGCAGAACTTGTAAAAGCCATTTTCCTTAGCCGCGACAATTCGACTAAAATGGATAAAGAAAAGCAGGAAGAGATTTCTTTACAGTGGGATAATATAGAAAAAGAACTGCATCATGACCGCCTGTGGTATTTCCTCACAAATAGCACGACTCGTGGGTATCAAACAAGAATTGATCTCGTTCTCGATTTGATTTCTGGCAAACCAGAGCAGAACAGAGAGAAATACTATACATTCTTCAATCGTAAAATTCCATTATTTCATCAGGAGTGCAGGCAAGAGCTTTGCAAATGCCACCAATGACCTCTGTTGTGATATTTTCATCTCTTGCAAGCTTCATCATTTGGTAATGTGTAATGTGTGCAGCCTCTTGCAAGTCTTTTTTCTTCATCTTTTTATCGATTAAGATTTTCCAAAGTTTATTGTATCTGACAGCCATAGTGATTCCCCTTCGGCGAGAGTGTTATCAGTCAACCTTGCATCGCGATTGATTAATTATATTATAGCACAATAAATTTGTCTAATCAACAAAAAGGGTGCAATTTCAAACTTTTTTTAGTTTTTAAATTTTATAGGACCAACAAAGCGAAAAAGAGCCACCGGCTCGCATAAAAATGTGAGTTGGTGGCATTTTTCTTGGCCACATTTATTTTTTAGATTATCAATAGCATTTTTTACATGGCTCATATCCGCGGCGTATAGCATCCGATTTTGAGATTTGCGATGGATTCTTCATATTGCTGCAACTGCTTTTTCTATGATATTTCTTGCCCGTTGCAGATACCCATACCGTCTCAGTGTTACCAGGTTGGGCAGGGGGCTGTGTTGTAGATTCGGTTTGCGCAGGTGTTATTGCTTGCGAAGTGTTGTCACTCGCAGGTCCGGAACTGTTTCCAGTTGCATAGTCAATAGTTATACCCGGCTGAACATTATAGCAATAGATATTGAAACAAATTCCTTCACCGCTGTCTTCTACGGAATACGCTTCCATTTGAACTCCGCTACACACAAGATTGTTGCCCTCAAATACAGGGGTGACCCTGTATGCAACATGATTGTTTGTTTCTCTGATATAGTCTGCAACCATATTTTCAAAGGTCAACATACCCTCGATGTTCATATAGCGAGTGCCAGTAATTAAATTTTTCCGGTTGGCATTTTCAGCAGACAACTTCCAGCCAATCAAATGGCATCGATTCCATAAGTCGCCTCCGGAAATGCCATTATATTTTGCTTGAATCCACCCGGAGGGTCTGATACTATTGATGTTTCCGCGGGTTTCGTTTGCTCCCGGCATTGTGTCCCTGCCGCACGAAGCAATCTTACTTCGGTCGGAGAGTGCCGCCGCATAGTTCTCGGAGATATACTCCTGTGACTTATGGAGCAAAGAAACAAAGTCGAGTGTCTGAGCCATCAGATCACCGCCTTTGCAATGCCCGCTGCCACGCTCCTATACTTTGCGTCGGGAAGCCTTTCGGAAAGCGTACCCGTAATGGTCTGCTGTTTCAGTGCCTTGGAGAACGGAAGTGTAAAATCTACGCCCTTAAAGTGGTTTGCAACCTCCGTAATCGGGAGAAACAGATCCTTGTCCGCAATGTTCATTTGCCGAAATCTTCATTACAGGAGAAGTCCTTTGAAACTTCTGCAAGCTCTTTAATATCAACGGTTTGCATAAGTGCATTGACAGTGTTGTGCAAATACCGATCAGCCAGTTCGTCACATTTTTCTTGCGCAAGAATAGGAGCAACAAATGTGTTCATTATATTTTCAAACGCCTTTTCATTATACTGTAAGCTGATGATTATATCCGCAACCAGTTTTTCAAGGTATTCCCTAATCAATTCGGGAGGATAATTTTTAGAAAAGCAAGCCTCGGGATTTTTGATACCAAACTCCTCAAGTATATCCTTCCAGCTGTCATGAATATATGAGCGGATTTCATTATGAAATTCAACTTCTTTCAGCGTGTACTCAGAGTATGATTTTAAAGCAGTCTTGGTAAAATCATTTTTCTGAAACTGCTTCCTCAATTTTTCAATGGTAATTTCTTCTTCATTTAAAAGGTCTTTTGGCATTTTGGCTCCTAAATTATAAATTATGGTATTTATATAAGATATTATACCGCAAAACAGAATGGCTTTCAACACATTTACAATTTTAAACCGCAAAGATTGAAACGCTTTCGACCTTTTTCGACAAGTCAAAATAAATAGCTCGCTTTTTAAAAGGTAAAAGGTGTTAAAAACCGGTTTTTATACCCGTAAAGGTATAATATTAAGTTTTCAGTAAAAAACATACCCTAAAGGGTGCAATATTTTTGAAATTATATTGACAAAATACCCGAAAGGGTGTAAAATATATATAATCAAATCGTTTGAGGTATTACTATGAATCCAATTGCAGAATTTGTAAAGGTAAACAGAAAAGCAGCAGGACTGACCCAGGCAGAGTTTGCTTTGCGTTCGGGACTTGGACTTCGCTTTGTCCGTGAGCTTGAGCAGGGCAAGGAAACTGTCCGTATGGATAAAGTCAACATCGCCCTTGCAATGTTCAACGCTGAAGCGGTCCCGGAAAAGAAGGAAACTAAATGAGTGTTTTCAGATTCGCCTATGTTTATGTGAGGAATACTTTTGCGGGCGTTCTCAAAGAAACCGATGAGGGCTATTCCTTCAAATATGATAGTGACTATTTGCAGAGTGAAAACCCGTCGGCAGTTTCGCTCACATTGCCCTTACATGCAGATGAATATACATCAAAAACCCTGTTTTCATTTTTTGACGGACTTATCCCCGAGGGCTGGCTTTTGAAGATAGTAACAAATAACTGGAAAATTGACAGCCGGGATCGCTTTGGCTTACTTCTCGTCGCCTGCAAGGACGGAATCGGAAATGTATCAATCAGGGAGGAACATGTATGAATTGTTTGTGCTGTGGAAAGCCTATCCGTACCCCTGATGAGTCAGGCTGGCATAATGCATGTATTAAGCGCTTTTTCGGTACAGCTAAGCTCCCCGAAATTGAAATTGACGATAAAACACTCAATTTATTGGCAACGGAAACCACCAACAAAGGTTTTACCGTTCCGGGCGTGCAAAAGAAACTGTCCTTACACCTTGTAAGTGATAGCAAAAAGCCAAGGCTTACGCTGGTAAACTATCCCACAGGCTATATTTTAAAGCCTCAGGTTGCTGAGTTTGAGGCACTTCCCGAGTCAGAGCAGCTCATAATGTCAATGGCACATATTGCGGGAATATCAACCGTTCCTCACGCTCTTATTAAGGGGAAAGAAGGGCTTGCTTACATCACAAAGCGAATTGACCGCAAAATCAATAAGGACAGCGTTGAAATGCTTGCGATGGAGGATTTTTGTCAGCTTGATCTGCGGCTTACTGAGGATAAATATCGAGGCTCTTATGAGCGCTGTGCAAAGCTTATCATAAAGTATTCCTCCCGAATCGGCATTGATATGGCGGAGTTTTTCATTCGTTTGGTGTTCTCGTTTATCGTAGGCAATTCCGATATGCACCTGAAAAACTTTTCGCTTATCGAAACCGCAGAAGGCTCCGGCGAGTATGTGCTTTCTCCTGCATACGATTTGCTCCCTGTGAACGCAAATATGCCAGCAGACAAGGAACAGTTTGCCTTACCGATGAACGGCAAAAAAACCAATATCCGCAAAAAAGACTTTTTAGTGTTTGCCGACCAGTGCACAATCACAAGAACAACCGCCGAAAAACTGATTGAAAACCTTGTATCACTCACCCCCAAATGGCTTTCAATGTGTGAAAACTCACTGCTGCCGAAAGAACTAAAAAACCGCCTAAAAATGATTATTACCGAACGCACCGCTGCTCTAAAATAAACATTATTATCCCACAATTTGCTCGAATGGTATTACAAAAATAAATTCGCTGATTGAAGTTGAGGATCAATCAGCGGATTAAGTTTACAACAGAAACTTTACATTTCGACAATTAGAATATTAATTTTTTGTTTAATAGTGCATTCGAGTAAATGCTTACAAGATATGCTTGGTTGTAAAAAACGAATTATCTTTGCTATTACACTTTTTAAATAAGAAATTATTGTATTAATTAATTATCATAACATTATCAGTCCAAAGCTCACACTGTGCCATAACAGTTTGCACAGCGTCATCCATACCTTCCGGTGGATACTTGTGCTTTTTCAGAAGCTTTTTAATTAACATACGCATTTTTGCCCTTGCAGATTCACGCTTTTGCCAATCAATAGTTTTGTTCTTGCGAAGCGTATCTGCAAGTTCTTTTGTTATTGAAATCAGCTCATTATTTTCATAGAAGTCCTTAACTGCTTGGGGCTTGGTAAGAGCGTCATAAAAAGCAAGTTCATCGGCACTAAGTCCTAAATTTTCTCCCTCTTTTTGAGCAGCAGCAATTTGATTTGCTAAATTCAACATTTCTTCGATAACTTCTTCATTTGTAAGCATGCCATTCAACCGCACAGAAACCTTTTACATCTTCAAGTGTGCCTTCTTGGAAAGCGGTAAATGTATCAGCTAACTTTTGAATATCTTCATCAGTAAAATCTCTGTGCTTGCGGTCAACCATATAGCCCATCTTGCGGGCGTCGATAAACAGCGTTTTGCCTTTCTGCTTCTTGTTCTTTGAAATGAACCAAAGTGTTACCGGAATAGTAACACTGTAAAAAAGCTGAGTTGGTAAAGCAACAATACCTTCAACAAGGTCAGCCTGGATGATATTCTTTCTGATTTCACCCTCGCCGCTGGATTGAGAGGACAACGCTCCGTTTGCAAGAACAAGACCGATTTTGCCGTTAGGAGCAAGGTGGTGTATCATGTGCTGAATCCATGCGTAGTTGGCGTTGCCGGCAGGCGGTGTTCCATACTTCCAACGAACATCGTCTTTGAGCTTTTCCTGTCCCCAGTTGGAAAGGTTGAAAGGCGGATTTGCCATAATGAAATCTGCTTTCAGCGTTTTATGTAAGTCGTTGAAAAATGTATCTGCCTGATACGGTCCGAAATCGGCGTCTATGCCACGAATAGCCATATTCATCTTTGCCATTTTCCAAGTGTCAGCATTAGACTCCTGACCGTAAACGGCGATTTCTCCACGCTTTCCGCTGTGAGCCTGAATGAACTTTGCACTCTGTACGAACATACCGCCCGAACCGCAGCAAGGGTCATAAACACGGCAGTTCTTAAACGGCTTTAAGATAGCAACGATTGTTTTAACAATACTCGCCGGAGTATAGAACTCGCCGCCCTTAACGCCTTCATAAGCGGCAAACTGCTGAATGCAATACTCATAAGTTCTACCGAGAAGGTCTTTGCTTTCTTCTGTGTCGCCCATATCCATATTGGTGAACAGGTCAACTACGTCACCTAAAACACGCTTGTCCAAATCAGGACTTGCATAGTTTTTCGGCAGAACATTTTTTAGTGTTGGATTTTCCTTTTCAATCGCTCTCATTGCGTCATCAATTACGGTGCCAATTTCTGGAGTATGAGCGTTCGATGCAATCTCGCTCCAACGAGCATCTTCAGGCACAAAGAAGATACTATCTTCTGCATAAGCATCATCAATATACCACAATCCGCTGCAAAAGTCCAGATAAATTTTCGTTGTTGTTTTAATATTTTTGGAATTTCTTTACACAAAAACGATTTCTTTGGGCAAAGAAAAAGAGTCGATTTCTCGACTCTAAAACAGGTTAATTCTCTTTTACATTTTGTTCAATTGACTGTCAATATCTCGCCCGCCGTATATGACTCGGATAACCGTGACAATATTTTTCTCGTGATTTGGTATATAGAATACAAGATAATTATCTATAGGCATAATGCGAAGATTGCGGCTGCACCACGGTTCTTTTTTCGTATTTACTCTTTCCGGCATTTGATCCAAAGACTTGATTGAATTTTTAATTCACCTACCAACATAGTCGCAGAACTTTAAAAATATTTTTTTCCAACATAAAATCGTGTATTATGAAAGAAAAAATATCACGCTGTTTCGGAATAATTTTTTCTTCCGCAATCCAGCGTGATACTTCACGTTTTAAATGTAATTCAAAATTTCATCGTTTTCTGATGCCATACATAATTATTGATATTTCATCAATTATATCTTTTGATTTCGGTTTTCCGCTTTTCCCGAAAGCACTTGACAGACCCGTAAAAATATGCTATACTAAATAAAAGCTTAAAAACAAAAGGCGTTGAAAAGAAACAGTACGCGGAAGGTTCGTTACAGAGAAGGGGCGTTCGGTGCAAGCCCCGAACGGAAGTCCGCCGAACCCGTCTTTGAGCCGCGGCGCGGAACGAGCATTCTATTATGCACCGACGGGATCTCCCGTTACAGAGAAATGAGCGCGGAGTAATCCGAATTTAGGTGGTAACACGGATAATTGGGGATCTTCCCCTTTGTTCGCCCTAAGTCTATGACTTGGGGCGTTTTATTTTTTCTGAAAGGATAACAAAAATGAAGTTGGAAAAATTAGTCGGCGATCGGTTTAAGGAACGCCCTTCCGACTGTCAGATCGACAGTCACGCGCTTATGCTTCGCGGCGGCTATATGAAATATGTCGGAAACGGGATCTTCTCCTCCTATATGCCGCTTCGCCGGATTACAAGGAAAATCGAGGCGATTATCCGCGAGGAAATGGATCGGATCGACGGGCAGGAGGTGCAGTTTCCCGTCGTCATGCCCGCCTCTCTCTGGGAGGAATCGGGACGGTACGAAAGCGTCGGGAGTGAGCTTCTGCGCTTTAACGACCGGAATAAAAGCCCCTATGTGCTTGGAATGACGCACGAGGAGGCGGCGGTTCACCTTGTCCGCGAATACGGACAGGGCTATTCCAAATACCCGTTTATGATCTATCAGATCCAGACGAAATTCCGCGACGAGGCGCGTCCGCGCGGCGGACTGATCCGCGTTCGGGAATTTACCATGAAGGACGCGTATTCCTTCCACACCTCGCAGGAGGATTTAGAGGAATACTACGCGCGCTGCCACAAAGCCTACGAGCGGATCTTTGCCCGTGCGGGCGTTCCCGAGGTAATCTCAGTACAGTCCGATTCGGGTATGATGGGCGGGCGCATTTCACACGAATTCATGCTCCTGACCTCCGTTGGAGAGGACAGTATCGCGATCTGCCCCAAGTGCGGCTACCGAGCCAACATGGAAGCGGCGGAAAACATCGTCGAAAATCAAAAAATCGGCGAGTCCGAGCCGCTGACCGAGGTCTATACGCCGAACATTCACACGATCGAGGAAATTTGTGATTTTTTCCACACGCCGCAGGAGCAGAGCTGCAAAGCGGTCGTTTATCAGAAAAACGAGGACGATTCGTATATCGTGGTATTCCTGCGCGGCGATCTCGACGTAAACGAAACGAAGGTGCGCAACTTCCTCGGATTCGCGTTCCACCCCGCCGTGATCACGGAGGAAAGCGGTCTGTTCGCGGGCTACATCGGACCCGTGGGGCTGCCGAAGCACTGCCGCGTTCTGCTCGACCGCTCGCTGGAAAATCTGCACAATCTTTCTTGCGGCGCGAATAAGCCCGAATATCATTACACGGGGCTTGACATAACCCGCGATGTTCCCGGTGCGCAGTTCCATGATTTCGCGAAGATCACCGAGGGTGGGATCTGCCCCTGCTGTAAAAAGCGTTCGATCACGATCTCGCGCGGGATCGAGGTCGGGAATATTTTCCAGCTCGGGACGAAATATACCGAAGCCATGAATATGACCTACCTCGACAGCAAGGGAGAAAGTCACTTCCCGATCATGGGCTGTTACGGAATCGGCGTCGGACGGCTCGCGGCTTCGGTCTGCGAAGCGAAGCACGACGATTTCGGACCGATCTGGCCGATCTCGATCGCCCCTTGGGAGGTTCACCTCTGCGCGGTGCGCGCGGACGATCCCGAGGTAAAGAAATGCGCGGACGAGCTTTACGCAGCACTCGAAAAAAAGGGAATCGAAGTGATTTACGACGACCGTCCCGTAAGCGCGGGCGTAATGTTCTCGGACGCGGATCTGCTCGGCGTGCCGATCCGCGTGGTCGTAAGCCCGAGAAACCTGAAAAACGGCTGTTGCGAAATTTCCGCGCGCGACAAGAGCTTTTCGGAACAGCCGCGGGTCGGCGAAGCGGCGGAACGAATCGCCGCAGTCGTTTCAGAGATGAAGGAAAAGCTGAGCAATCCCGAAATTTAGAGCCTGTTGACACTATTTAAGCCACATGAAGATACAAGCAATCTGAACAAACGACAGAA
>CAYMFX010000059.1:6035-13100 GCA_964389845.1 uncultured Ruminiclostridium sp. | reverse complement strand
AGAGAACATTACGAAAAGCCTTCGGTAAAGCGCAAGAAGAAGTCCGAAGCTGCTCGTAAGCGTAAGTTTAAGTAAACAAAAAAGTGCCGGTTTTCGGCGGTTTTACTTTCAACTAATGGGTGTAAGCCGGTCTTTTGATCGGCTTATTTTCATTTAGGCAATATAGGCGATATAGGCAATATAAATGGTGAACAATAATGTTTAAACCTACATGGTGGCTGAAAAGCGTACTTGAAATAGATGAGAGCTTTATAAGAGAACATCATCTCAGAGGTTTTATACTCGACCTTGACAATACCTTGTCCATGCACGGAAGTCCCGCCGCTGAACAGGGGGTTTGCGAGTGGCTGGAAGAGATGAAGAATATGGGCATAAAGATGATGGTGCTCTCAAACAACACAAAAAAGCGGGTGAAGCCTTTGGCGGAGGAGTTGGGATTGGATTTCATCGCCTTCGGGTGTAAGCCGCTTACTATTGGCGTAAGCCGGGCGCTGCATAAAATGCGGCTGCCGAAAAAGTCCGTGGCATTGGTGGGAGATCAGATTTTTACGGATATTGTGGGAGGGAATTTAAGAGGCGTTCCCACTATTCTTGTCGAACCCTTTCATATGGAGGATAAGCCTTCCTTCAGGCTAAAGAGAAAGCTTGAAAGCGTGGTTTTCAAGAGAGATTTCAGCAATGCCGAGGATACGGATAATTCAAAGGAAGAGGATTAAATAATGTCGATTTCATTCGGTCCCGGAGGAAATTCCGAAAGCTTCAAAAAGAAGAAATTCCCTGAGGATCTTCCAAAATACTTAGCTGATTTAGGGCTTAACGGATATGAGATAGAGTGCGGAAGAGGAGTAAATATTGCTTCAAAAACCATGGAGCTGCTCCCAAGGCTCGCTAAGGAGCACGGGATAGTTCTTTCGCTTCACACTCCCTACTTTATTTCACTTTCAAGCGAAAACGAGGAGACCCGTCTGAAAAGCCTCGATTATATCGAAGCCTCCGCCTGCGCCGCCCATGATTTGGGGGCAGGGAAGATAGTGATACACAGCGGCTCCTGCGCTAAAATGAGCAGGGAGAAGGCTTTGGAGCTTGCCGCAGACACACTGGAAAGAGCGCAGAAGCTTCTTGACGAAAAGGGGCTTTCCGATATTGTAATTTGCCCCGAAACTATGGGGAAGATAAACCAGTTAGGCACATTGTCCGAGGTGATAGAGCTGTGCAGGGTGGATAAACGGTTTCTCCCCTGTGTGGATTTCGGACATATTAACGCAAGAACCTTGGGCGGGATAAAGACCAAAGCGGATTACGCCGCAATTCTTGATGAAATAGAAAAGAAATTGGGCTTTGAAAGGCTTAAGCATTTTCACGTCCATTTCAGCAAGATAATGTACACCAAGGGCGGGGAAAAAACTCATCTGACCTTTGAGGATAAAGAGTACGGTCCGCAGTATGAGCCTTTAATGGAGCTTTTTTATGAGCGGGGGCTTGAACCTACCGTAATTTGCGAAAGCTCGGGAACTCAGGCGGAGGACGTATCCAAAATGAAGAAATATTATGAGAGTTTGCAGAAAGGTAAATAAAATGAATATTCTTGTTATCAACGGACCGAATCTTAACCTATTGGGGAAAAGAGAACCGGGAGTTTACGGCAATGACACCTTGGCGGAAATTCAAAGCGAGATTATTGCGGAAGCAAAGCTTTTAAATATCGACGTGGAATTTTATCAGAGCAACCATGAGGGCGGTATAGTCGACGAGCTGCACAACGCTATGGATTGCTCGGACGCAATAGTGCTGAATGCAGGAGCCTACACCCATTACAGCTATGCCATAAGAGACGCAATAGCCGCAATTAAGATTCCCGTTATCGAGGTGCATATGAGCAATGTTGACAACAGAGAGGAATTCAGGAGCCGCTCGGTTATTGCGCCGGTATGTGCGGGAAGTATTTCCGGCTTCGGAAAATACAGCTATATTTTAGGATTAAGAGCCGCCGCTTATGAGGCGGAAAACAAAAAAGAGGACAGGTAAAATTATGAATCTTGACAAACTTATTTCATGGCTTGGCGGCGGGGAAGCCGCACTTATAACCTCGGGAGTATCAAAGCGTTATCTCACCGATTTCGGTTCGGAGGACGGCACAATGCTCGTTACTCAAAACGGCGGCTTTTTTATAATAGACGCCCGCTATTTTGAGCATACCGAACAGCAGGTTACCGACCCCAACTGCAAGGTAATACTTCAGGAGGACTTGTATTCACAGTTAGGAGCAATTATAAGCCAAAACGGCGTAAACAGAATTTATATCGAGGACGACAGGCTGACGGTTGCGGAGCTGTCCGAGTACAAAAGGAAATGTTCGGACATTGAGTTTGATATGTCTAACCGTCTTTCCGACTATTTGGGGCAAATGCGCATTATAAAAACCGATGAGGAAATCGCTTGCATCACTAAGGCACAGCGTATTGCGGAAGCGGCGTTTACCAAGCTGCTTTCAAGCATGCGGGTGGGACAGACGGAAAAGCAGATTGCCGCCGCATTGGAATATTTTATGCTCGAGTTTGGCTCCGACGGCGTATCCTTTGAAACTATAGCGGCTTCCGGCGTTAATTCCGCCTGTCCTCATGCGGTGCCTACCGATAAGCCGGTTCAGGAGGGAGATTTTCTTACCCTTGATTTTGGCGCAACCTGCAAGGGCTACCATTCGGATATGACGAGAACCGTTGTGTTCGGAAAGCCCACCGATGAGATGAAAAATATTTACAATGCAGTATGGGGCGCAAATTCCGACGCAATAAAGGCAATTAAGGCGGGAATTTCGGGTAAGCTTGTGGACAGCGTGGCAAGAAGCACCCTTGACTCATGGGGCTATGAGGAGTATTTTACTCATGGCTTAGGACACGGCGTGGGATTGGAGATTCACGAGGCTCCCAATATAAACAGGCGCAGCGGCACTACCTTAAAGGAAGGTATGATCGTTACCATTGAGCCGGGTATTTATATTCCCGGAAGGTACGGCGTGAGAATCGAGGATATGGGCGTTGTTACGGCGGAGGGCTGTAAAATCATTACCGAAACTCCCAAGACATTGATTTATATCTGATGAAAAAGTGAAGGAGAAAATGCTTTGAAGAGATTAAAGCTGTTATTTGTGCTTGTATCCGCCGTTTTTGTTCTGACCTCCTGCAATACGGAATCGGGAGAGCCGGAGGTTACGGGAGAACAGACCGCTGTTCAAGCAACACAGGAGGAAAGTGAATTGAAGCCGATTGTTTATGAAATAGACCCCGCAAAGCCCGTTATAGCCCTTACCTTTGACGACGGTCCCAATACCACCACTACCAATCAGGTATTGGACAAGCTTGAAAAATATCAGGTCAAGGCTTCCTTTTTTCTTGTGGGCACAAATATCAACGATGAAACGTCCAATGTGGTTAAGAGGGCATACGGCTTGGGCTGCGAAATCGACAACCATTCCAAAACTCATTCGGATATGAGCAAAATGGCTGCCGATGATATTGCCGCCGAGGTAAAGCTTGTTTCCGATAAGGTCAAGGAGATTACGGGAGAGGCTACCGTGTTTTTCCGCCCGCCTTATATTGCGGTAAGCGACGCTATGTACGATAATATCGATATGCCCTTTATTTGCGGCGTTGGGTGCAACGACTGGGACGATAAGATAGACGTGGAGCGCCGGCTTAAATCCCTTAGGAGACAGATAAAGGACGGCTGTATTATCCTTCTTCACGACGCACAGGGCAACGATAAGACAGTGGAGCTGCTCGACACCCTTATCCCGGAGCTAAAGGAGCAGGGGTATCAGTTCGCAACGGTTAAAGAGCTTTTTGAAGCAAAGGGCGTGACAATAAGCGGCGATGATACGAATTTGTATACTCAGGTGGGGGTCAGCGAATAATTTGCAATAAAAAACACAGAAAGTGCGGAAATTTTCAAAAACCCCTTGCAAAAAAATAAAAAATAAGATACAATGGTAAAGATAATAAAATAGCTTATAAATCGGAGGTATTATATGATTTCAGCAGGCGATTTCAGAAACGGCGTGACCTTTGAAGAGGACGGAAACGTAGTACAGGTTATCGAGTTTCAGCACGTTAAGCCGGGTAAAGGCTCCGCCTTTGTCCGCACAAAGACAAAGAATGTATTGACCGGCGCAGTGGTTGAAAAATCCTACAACCCTACCGCTAAGTTCCCCACCGCCTTCATTGAGAGAAAGGACATGGAGTTCACCTACAGCGACGGCGACCTTTACTACTTTATGGACAGCGAAACCTACGAGCAGGTTCCTATCAACAAGAAGGATCTTGGCGATAACTTCCGCTTTGTAAAGGAAAATATGGTGTGCAAGGTATTGAGCTATAAGGGCAACGTGTTCGGCGTTGAGCCTCCTAACTTCGTTGAGCTTGAGGTAACTCAGACCGAGCCGGGATTTAAGGGCGATACCGCCACCAACGCTACCAAGCCCGCAACCCTTGAAACAGGTGCGGAAATAAGAGTGCCCCTTTTCATCGACATCGGCGAGGTTGTTCGTATCGATACCAGAACAGGCGAATATATGGAGCGGGCTAATAAGTAATACAGCTCTTTGTGAAAGAAAGGAGAAGGATATGAATATTACGGAAAAGGTTTCTTATATCAAGGGACTTGCCGAAGGCTTGAAGCTTGAGGAATCCACTAAGGAGGGCAAGATTCTTCTTGAAATTCTCGACCTTCTGAAGGATATGGCATACCAGATAGAAGATATTGACAGCGACCTCAGCGAAATGGCTGACGTTGTTGGAGATTTGGACGAAACGGTTATGGATATTCAGGACGAGCTTTACGGCGATGATGACGATGAGGATTGCTGCTGCCACGGGCATGACCATGATGACGATGACGACGACGATCTTTATGAGATCACCTGCCCTAAGTGCAATAACAGCATTACCGTTGACTTTGACGTGATTGCCGCAGGCGGGATTTTATGCCCTAATTGCGGGGAGCCTTTGGAGTTCGATTTGAGCGGGCTTGAAGAAGAGACTGACGAATAATGATTAAATAAGAATTTACCCGTCAAACCTTTGTAAATGGTTTTGACGGGTATATTTTTTGTTTAAAATTTTATATAATGCAGTAAAGTTGTAACCGTTTTGTAATTGTATTTTTAATTTTTTATAGTATAATGTAATAAAAGAGCAAATAAAAAATTACGCTGATTGGAATCAGTAAGGGCAAATAATTAAGAGGAGGTTATGTTTATGGCGAATATTAAAACCAAAATTTTTATGTTAGGCATGGCGGCTGCCATTATGCTTTGCGGCTGTGAAAACAGCCAAAGCGGACTGTCAGATTTTAATACAGAATCGTCTTCAACGAGTGCGGTTTATACCTCGGAAACCAAAAAAAACACAGAAGCAACGGAAATCATAAAGATAACCGACATCACAGAAACAACAAAACCCGAAGAAGGAGTACCAAGTGAAATCTTTGACCCAAGCACTTACTTTGAGGTACATGAATTTCCCGATGATAAGGTTGTTCCTGCCGAATGGATACCTGTTTATTCCTTTGCCGAGGCTGCCAAGAATTTTGAGGAGGTAGTTTCGTCGAATGTTTCAAATATGAATACTGCCGATGCTATTGTTGCTCTTGCAAATAAAAATATTATTTTTGTGGACTCATTTACAACATATCTTTTTTGGAAAGCTGACCCAAATCAAGTTTATCAGCCCGAAGGCGGCGGAAACCCTCTTTATCCCATCATAAGCTTGAATTATTATAACAATATACAAGAGATATATGATCTCGGGGCAGAAACCTATACCGAAAGCGCCCTCAAAAAATGGTATACGCCGAGAAGCTCCTACGCAGCGGGAAACCCTTTTATAGAGGAAAACGGAGTTTTTTATGTGGATGAAACAGGGCTTCCAATATGGAATTTTGCTCCGTTTATGGATAGGACATATATTGAGATATTGAATGAAACAGAGGATAGGTGCAGCTTTATCTGGCATAGACCCGATTGGGAAAAGCTGAACGAGCCTGAGGAGGGCTATGAGTTTTATTACTACAGCTGTGATTGTGAAGCCGTGTATGAAAACGGGTCGTGGAAGCTAAGCAAGGTTTATATTGAAGGGTACAGCTTGATTTAATGAAATTTTTTAAAAGTGCAGCAAAAAAGATGAGTAATGTTGCCTTAAGGGTTTTTTTGACAGGTTTCCAAAGTTTCCGACTACATGGGGCTATTTGAAAGGAGGTTATGTTTATGGCGAATATGACAAATATCAAAACTAAAACTTATATATTAGGTTTATCAGCTGCCATTATGCTTTGCGGCTGCGGAAACGTTGGGAACGAACAGCCTAATATCAATACCGAAGCTTCCTCCTCCACAAGTGGGGTTTATACTTCGATAACCGAAAAAAACACGGAAACAACGGAAATTACAAAGCCTACCGAAATAACGGAAACCACAGAAGCAATAACAGCCGCAGAAGCGACAACAATCACAGAAGAAGCGCCAAGCGTACCCAATGATAAAAGTTGGAAGTTTGAAGTCAGTGAATGCCACGACGATAAGATTGTGCCTGCCGAATGGATACCGGTTTGTTCTTTCGCTGAAGCTGCCAAGAATTTTGACGAGGTAGTATCATCAGATGTTTCAAAAACGGATACCGCCGATGCTATAATCGCTCTTGCAAATAAAAATGTGATATTTGTAGACACATTTCAATCACTTTTTTGGGAAGCAGATATGAACCGTCCTTATTATTCAAAAAACTATAAAAATCCGTTTTATCCCGATAAACCCATTTATCCAATTTTATTGTCACCGGAGTATTACACTGATATACAGGAAATTTTTGATCTTGGGGAGGAAACTTATACTGAAAATGCCATTGAAGATTTCTATACTATCAGGGAAGGAATATTGGGGAAATGCTTCATGAAGGAAAACGGAGTTTCTTATGTAGATATCCATATTACCCCTAATTGGAATTTTACTCCGTTTATTTATAGGACATATATTGAGATATTGAATGAAACAGAGGATAGGTGCAGCTTTATCTG
>CAYMFX010000059.1:4142-5935 GCA_964389845.1 uncultured Ruminiclostridium sp. | reverse complement strand
ATAGGACATATATTGAGATATTGAATGAAACAGAGGATAGGTGCAGCTTTATCTGGCATAGACCCGATTGGGAAAAGCTGAACGAGCCTGAGGAGGGCTATGAGTTTTATTACTACAGCTGTGATTGTGAAGCCGTGTATGAAAACGGGTCGTGGAAGCTAAGCAAGGTTTATATTGAAGGGTACAGCTTGATTTAATGAAATTTTTTAAAAGTGCAGCAAAAAAGATGAGTAATGTTGCCTTAAGGGTTTTTTTGACAGGTTTCCAAAGTTTCCGACTACATGGGGCTATTTGAAAGGAGGTTATGTTTATGGCGAATATGACAAATATCAAAACTAAAACTTATATATTAGGTTTATCAGCTGCCATTATGCTTTGCGGCTGCGGAAACGTCGGGGACGAACAGCCTAATATTAATACCGAAACTTCATCTTCCATAATTGCGGTTTATACTTCGATAACCGAAAAAAACACAGAAACAACGGAAATTACAAAGCCTGCCGAAATAACGGAAACCACAGAAGCGACAACAGTCACTGAAATGACAACCGTCACAGAAGCGACAACAGTTACGGAAGAAACGCCAAATGTAACCGATAATGTAAGTGCAGAGATTGAAATCCTCGAATGTCCCGATGATGAAATTGTTCCTGCCGAATGGCTGCCTGTTTGTTATTTTTTGGATGCCGTCCAAAATTTTGATGATATAGTTTCGGCAGACGTCTCGAAGATGGATACAGCAGACGCTATAATTGCTCTTGCAAATAAAAATGTGATATTTATGAACACATTTGTTTCTGATATTTTTTGTAATGCGGATATAGATCATCCTTATTATTCGGAAAATTACAAAAATCCCAATTATCCCGATAAGCCCATTTATCCTATAACACTAAATTATTTTACCGATATACAGGAAATTTATGATCTCGGGTCGGAAACTTATACCGACAATGCACTTGAAGACTTCTATGCTTCCGGGGGAAAAGTATCAAGAAGGTGCTTTATGAAGGAAAACGGAGTTTCTTATATTGATTTATGGGCTACTCCTATTTGGGATTCTCGTCCATTTGAGGTAAGGACATATATAGAGATATTGGAGGAAACGGAAAATAAGTGCAGCTTTATTTGGCATGTGCCTAATTGGACAATTTATGCTTTGTCTCCCGAACTTGCTGCTTCCAAACCCAGAACGGCGGGTTATTATTATTTTTATTATAATTACCACACAGAAGCTGAGTATATAAACGGGTCATGGAAGCTAACCGAAGTTCGGCATGACGGATTTATGAAGTGAGAATAAATGCTAAAAATCGGGCAAACCGTCGGTTGCGCCCGATTTTTGTTTATTTGGGAAGACAAAGGAGCTGTCGCTTTGCCGAGGCTTCCGGTGAAGTGAGATTTTTTGACAATCGGAGCGGCGAAGCCGCCGGCGGCGTCAGCCGACGGTCACGGTGCGAAGCACCGTGGGTGAGCCGATAGGCGAACCGGCTTCGCCCCCGTTGTTGAGCAGTTATTGGGAGAGGAGCAGCGAGACGAGGATAGAGCGGCAGGAATCAGCAGCAGTTAAGGGTAAAGGCAGCAGGTGGACAGCGATAACAGCAGCACCCACTGTCAAAAAGAGTGAAAACGGCGAGCCGAAAATAATCCAATCGCACAACACAAATTCAAAATCATCGCCGCAGGCGATACCACAATTGTCAACTGTCAACTTTACATTGTCAATTTTTCATTTGGCGATACCACAATTGTCAACTGTCAACTTTACATTGTCAATTTTTCATTTGGCGATA
>CAYMFX010000059.1:0-4042 GCA_964389845.1 uncultured Ruminiclostridium sp. | reverse complement strand
CATTGTCAATTTTTCATTTGGCGATACCACAATTGTCAACTGTCAACTTTACATTTTCCATTGTCATCGCATTTCTCTTTAAGATCCTTCATCTTTGTAAAATAAACCGTTACCAAAAGCGCTACCGCAGCCACCCAAGCAATTGGCGAAGCAAAGCAAGCTGCGTCGAATCCAAATGGCTCGATAAGCAGGAAAACCACCGCCGCCCTTGCAATCAGCTCGCAGGCTCCCGCCAACATCGGAAGGAAGGAGTAGCCTAAGCCCTGAAGAGAGTTGCGGATTATGAACAGTATAGCCAATACCGGATAGAAATAGGAGTTAATGCGGATAAAGTAGGTAGCTTGGGCAATGACCTCCGTTTCGCTGCTGTCCACGAACAAAAGGCAGAGAGGACCGCTGAGAAAGTAAACCAGCGCTATTGACACAAGAGAATAGATGATGCCCGTTGCAAAGCCGCAGTTCATTCCCTTTATTATTCTCTTGTATTTCCCTGCTCCCAAATTTTGTCCCGCATAGGTTGCCATTGTTATTCCCAAGGTTTCCATTGGGGCAGCCATAATCGACTGCATTTTTCCCGCCGCCGTAACCGCCGCCATGGTGACCTTACCAAGACCGTTGACTGCGCTTTGAAGCAGTATGGAGCCGATAGCGGTTATTGAAAACTGCAATCCCATAGGAACGCCTAACTTTGCTATAGCTAACACTCTGTCCTTTGAAAACGCCAGCTCGCCCTTTTCAAAGCTCAGAATGGGGAAGTTCTTTTTCATGTAAATGAGGCAGAGAACCGCCGAGAAGCCTTGTGATATAACGGTAGCCCAGCCTGCTCCCGCTACGCCCATATTGAAGGTGATAATGAACAACAGGTCAAGCCCTATGTTTATAATCGAGGCAATGATAAGGAAGTACAATGGCGAACGGCTGTCGCCCATTGCCCTTAATATTCCTGCCATAAGGTTGTATGCCATTGTTACCCCGATACCGCCGAATATTACGATAATATAATCGTAGGCAAGTCCGATTACGTCCTCGGGCGTCTGCATAAGCTGCAAAATAGGATAGCAAAAGCCCACCGCAAGAGCTGTTACCGCAACGGTGGTGATTATGCAGAGATACACCGCATTGATTATATATTTTCTCATCTCCGAGTAGTTTCCCGCACCGAAGCTTTGAGACGGCAAAATGCAGGAGCCGCTGGTTATCCCCATTGTAAAGCCCACTATTAAAAAGCTTACCGAGCCGGTGGAGCCTACCGCAGCCAATGCGTCCACATCAATGAATTTTCCGACGATAATTGCGTCAACCATACTGTAAAACTGCTGAAACAAATTGCCCACCAACATTGGCAGGCAGAAGCTCAATATTAGCGGAAGAGCCTTTCCGTGAGTCATTTCCTTTACCATAGCCGAACCTCTGCACAATTTTTCTCTGTTTTTTGTCAAACTATATTGTACTCAAAATTTTCTTAATTGCAAGGGGTGAAACCGAAAAATTCATCGTCGAAAAAAACAAAAAAGCGTCTGCGAAGGTATGAAAATTTGATTTATATGATATTACAAAAATAAGCTTATTTTCGGTTACAGATTTGGCAATTTTTTTTTGCCATTTACTTGAATTTTTGTGATTTTCCGTGTAAAATAAAGAAAAAAGAACTTTTTTCACGGTTCGGTCAGGAGAATGGAGAAGAGCAGATTATGAATAAGCTGCGGATAGTGATGTTTGGCGAGTTTTCAATTTCTTACAACGAAAATACTATAGGAGAACATTCAAAGCGTTCAAAAAAGCTGTGGCTGCTGCTTCAGTATTTGGCTGTGCACCATGACCGGTCGGTGCCTCAATCGGAGCTTATTGATGTGTTAAGCGGCGACGATGAAGGGGCGAATCCTGCCAGCGCCCTGAAAACGCAGATACATAGGTTAAGAGACATATTGTCGGAGCTGAAATGCGAGCTGCCCATAATCGTATGTATTAACGGCTCATATTGTATCAATCCCGAGGTTGAGTCGGAGATAGACGTTGAAATTTTTGAAAGAACCTTTAAAGCCGCAACCGACGCCGAGGATGCCAATGAAAAGCTCAGGCTTGTGCTTGAGGCAGTGAATATCTATACGGGAGATTTTCTTTCAAAGTCTGCCTACGAGTCATGGGTAGTCTCGCTTAATACATACTACCGTTCCATTTACGGGAAAGCGGTTAAAATGGCGATAGAGCTTTTAAGCGCCGCAGGCAAGCTCCATGACATCATTGCGCTGTGCAGCAAGGCTACCTCCATAAATCCCTACGACGAGTATGTTCACTACAGTCACATAAAGGCATTGGCTGAGTTAGGCGAGCAGGAAAGCGCCAAGAAGCAGTACGAAATTGTTACTGATTTTATGATGAATAAATTCGGTATCAATCCTTCAAAAGAGCTTAAGGAGCTTTATGAAACCGCCATTAAATCAAATAAAAGTATTCAGACCGATATTGACGCCGTTCTTACCGACCTACGGGACAAAATGCCCGTTACAGGCGCATTCTTTTGTGAATATCAGATATTTAAGCATTTGTATCAGCTTGAAATGCGGGACGCTCAGAGAACCGGGCTAAGCAGCAACATTTGTTTGCTCACCGTATGCACTGCCGAGGGAGAGATACCGGCTCAGAATCCGCTTAATAAGGCTGTACAGCGTTTACAGGAATGTATTTCCCGCTCTCTCAGAGGAAGCGATATTTTCGCAAGGTACAGCGTCAGTCAGTTCGTGATAATGCTCTTAAATACCAACGAGCAAAACGGCGAGCTTATTATGAACAGGATAGAAAAGGCGTTCAGACGAGAAAACACCAATAAGGATATCGAGGTTAGATATACCTTTAAGACTTCGAGGGCAAATGATTAATAAAAAGGATAAACAAAAAAATTGTGTTTTAGCGCTTATAACAGCGGGTTTAATCACGCTGTGCGGCTGCACGGATATTTCTCACAGAGAGTTTATATATGTTTCGGACACCGAAAAAGCTCCCGCATCACAGCCGTCGGATAATGTGGGCGGCGAGCTGCTTGTGGTAACTTCGCAAACTGAAGCTGCTGTCACCACATCTGAAACTGAACAAGGTTCAGAAATTCCGACAGATTCGTTATCGGAAGGGCAGCGGGAGTTTCTCGATTCCTGCCTTTTTATAGGGGACAGCGTTTGTTCGGGTCTCGGCGTGTACAATATTGCAAAGAACTGTATGGCAAAAGGCGGTGTTGCCGCAAGGAATATTGAAGAATTTACCTTTGATTCGGGAGGAGTACAGGTTTCTCCTTATACGGCGATAGTCAACAGCGGCTGTAAAAATTTAGTGTTTATGATGGGCATTAACGATGTGAATATTGAGACCGCCGAGGATTACGTCAATTACTACGACAGCTTTTTGTCAAGGATAGAAGCCCTTACCACAGGCACAAGCATCTACATTCTTTCAATCACCCCCGTCACTTACGACAGCACCTTTTGCTATAACTATCAAATAGAGGAGTTTAACGCAAAGCTCAAGGATATGGCGGACAATTCCTCAAAAGCAAGGAAATATATAGATGTGACCGTTGCCCTAAAGGATATTAACGGGAATCTTAAGCCCGAATTTGCATCTGACACTACCGTTCATCTGAAGGAAACGGCTTATTATTCAATTGTTTCCGAATTTTGCCGTCAAGCGGGGCATGTTTGATATGGTTTATAAAAAATTTAATAAAACGCTTGCAATTGCTTGAAAAAGGTGGTATAATATTCACGCATTTAGTACCGCTGCCTTTTTGGAGATTCCGGAATAGCAGCGTGAGTAATGCTTGGCGCAATGCCGACATTAATATTGACAATCCGCTGCAGCAGGATTTTGATATACAGCTTGTATAATTAATTTCCGAATATACCGACAGTAAACGAAATGCTTAGTTGGTACTGCAAGGCTTTGTCCTTGTAATTAACATATAGCTGCATGATTGTCTGAAGAAATTTGGAGGAAACTAAAAATGGACGCACTTAAGCTTATCGCACAGGACAGCATTAAGGCTGACGCACCT
>CAYMFX010000058.1:0-13145 GCA_964389845.1 uncultured Ruminiclostridium sp. | reverse complement strand
CATCACCTTTTACTATTATAGCATAGTTTAGATGATTTGTCTACTTTTAATTAAAGTTTAGTATTACTTAACAATTCATAATAATAATTATACACCACACTGAAAATATTTTCAATTAAAAAAAGCGAAAAGAAAATTTTCTTCCCGCTTTTTTCGATTATTAACGTTTAATGGAATCCGACAGATGATAACAGTAAAACTAAGAACTTGTTCTAAGCTTAGTCTACTATGTACTCTGTAAGATCAGCCTTTACCAAATCCGCATTATCGGTATGAGCCTTTAATACAAGCTCCTTGGAAAGGTCAATGCTGAAGATACCCATTATGGATTTAGCGTCGATAGCATATCTGCCCGAGATAAGATCAACGTCAAAATCATACTTAGAAACTGTGTTTACAAACTTCTTAACATCATTGATAGTGCTGATTTTTACTTTACATTCAACCATAATAAAAACACTCCTTTTTTATTGGCTTCAAGAAATTTTAAAGCTTCTTCGGTAACGTGTTATCCAATATGAAAACTAATTGTTAAAATAAGCCTCAAAAATTTCTTTAAGCTTATAGTAACAAATTTTAACATCAATTGCAAGTGGTTTTCCGAAAAAATTTTAAACGCTGCATTATTTTCGGCTAAACTACCAAAAATCTGTCTCTTTTGGAGAAATAATCCCTATATTTGTTATAATTTACAGGTTGTCCAACCTGGTTTATGGGCTGCTGCGTAAAATAAATGCGTAAGCTCACTTAACTTCCGTGCCGGGATAATAATATTCAAGTATCTTCTTGTAATCGTAGCCCCAATACTTAGCAAGATTATTTGCTCCGTTCTGGCTCATTCCCACGCCGTGTCCATATCCGCAGGTAGTGAAGGTGAATCTGTCGGTATCGGAGCTGTAGGTTATTTCAAAGCAAGCCGAGCGAATTCTGTAATTCATTATCTTCTCGCGCATAACTCTGCCTGTAATCTCAACCTGTTTCCCGTCCTCATCAGTGTAGGAGGTTTGCCCTCCGATGCTGAGACTCCCCACATACACGCTGTCCACATGGCTCTTGATAGCGAACCAGGTACCCGGGTCGCCGTCAAGCTCTATACCCGTTGCGTCCTTTACATAACCTTTGATTTCAGCAGGGGTAAAGGTTGCCTTAACCTCGTAATTAGGGTCATGGAATGAATCCAATTCGCATTTTCTGCTTTGAAGATAAGGATAGTCAACTCCCCAGACCTGTTTTGAGGAAGCGGTATAGCCTGCCGATGAAGAGCTGTACACCGCCTGAATGGGCTTATCCTCAAAATAAATCATCTGACCTAAAACTTCGTTTACGCAATCCTTAACACGCTGGCTGGGCGTGTCGACTGCAACATTTGGAGTGCTGTTGTTATTGTTATAATATTTTATGTAGGTATAGGAGGCTACCGCCTGCGCCTTTATGGCTTCCTCGTCAAAGCTGCCGCCTATCTCGCCCATAACAACTCTTGCCAAAATATCGGCAGCGTCGCCCTCCACATTTCCGCCGCTTCCGTTGTACCTGACTCTCAATGTATCACCTGAAGGCTGAGTGCTTTCGGTAACCACCTCAGTAGTTGTCTGAGCCGGTTCGGTAACAGGTTCAGTGGTGACAGCAGCGGTTTCCGCAGAGGTTACATCTATTACAGCGTCGGGAGCTTTAGAAGTGGTTTCCTCCGGTTTTTCGGTTTGCGTATCTGCCCCTGTTTCGGGAGCGGTAGTTTCCGCTTCGGTGAGAACGTCCTCATAGCCTATAGGAAGAAAAACAACTGCGTTATTTTCGTAAGGTCTTAACGGATTAAAAATGTTAAGATTCTCATAATCGGGAAAGGTTATTTCAGTTGGAACAGAGTCGGTCTGTTCGGTAACCGAGGTTTCTTCGGAAACAGGCTCCTTTTCGGTGGTTTCCGTTCCCGCTGCTGCGGGTTCGGAAGACTCTGACGCATATTCACTGTCAACGCTGTCAACCCTTTCGGTAACCCCGAAAAGCAGCAAATAGCCTATAGCAATCACCAAAGCGACCGCAATTTTTATCGGACCGAACTTACTCATTCCCATACAATTTCCTTATCCCTGAAAATCCTTTATCCAAGCGGTATTCCACTTTCTGCCGCCCCACTCTCTGCCGTAAATATCGTAAAATTCCTCGAACATTTTGCGCTGGAACTGTCCGTTTTCATCATATCCGCTGTTGTCTATAAATGTTTCGGGATCGAGAACGGGGCTTTCATCGTCTCTTACCTTTCTTGCCACCACTGCAAGTCTCATGTCATATCTGTAAATGGAAAAGTCGCAGGTGGAGATAGTAAGCAGCTCGTCGCCGTACTCCAAATCGATTCCGGTATAGTAATAGCTTCTGTCAAGGCATTCGGCAACGAAATTGTCAAATTCGCTCTTATTGCTGAAAGAGACATAATTCTGATAATTAAAAACTTCACCTCTGCTGGGGTCGACATTTACCAACATTACGGCAAAAATAAGGTACTGGTTTTTTTCATAAATGGTATCGTAATTGATAAGGTAGTTTTCCTTAAGAAAGTCAATGCCCTTGGATCTGTAATTAACGATAGGCTGAAAAACATTTCTTGTAATCAGATTATGACCGTAAATTATAGTATTTGCGGGAGTGGAGTCGGCTGTTACGGGCACCTCATAGTCCACAAAAACCGTGCCGTTTTCTATCGGAACCTTGTTAAAATCATGCTTTAAGTAGTATTCGTTGTCAACAGTCTGCACAACGGGAGTTCTGACATAAGGATAAATTTCCAAATATCCCACGGTATCGCTGTTAGCCTTATAAAACTCGGCGTATTCCTCTAATATCTGAACGTCCTTCTCCTCGGTATTTCCGTCCGAGTCGGTGGTTTGTATTTTTATTGATATGACATCGTTGCTGCTGGGTCCTCTGAGGTTGTTGATCTCATCATCGGTTCCCTCGATGCCGATAGGACGCACAATGTAAAAATAAACTACAATAACGGTTGAAACCACAAGCACCAAAATTGCCGCCAAAAAAACAATTTTGCGTATTACCTCACCGGTTGAATCTCCTTTGCAGGGGAACAGCGACTGAGCCACCGTTTGTTTTCTCTTCGGTTTTTTCTTCTTAACAGATTCAAATTCAGGCATTTTCGTTCATTCCTTTCAAGAAAATCCAACTATAATGTTGCGCCCGGCTTAGGCTCTTTTTCATCACGGCTGTCAATCTTATCGCTGTACTTATCAAAATCCTTTACCAAGGAAAGATCCCATTTGCGTCCTCCCCATGAGCCGCCGTAATAGTTATACCACAGATTGAACATCAGGGGGTCGTCGTTAATGGTGAACTTGTCAACGTCAACCTCCGGGCTTTCCCCCTCTCGAACCTTTCTTGCAAAAATTACAAATCTTGCGTCCAGCTGTTCTCTTGAGAAAGGAAGCCAGAAGCAGGTTGAAAGCGTCAATATCTGATCGCCGTATTCAACGTCAACGCCCGTATAAAATGCGCTTCTGTCCATTATGTTGCCCATAAAATCCATAAACTCATATTCGGTTTTAAACTGTCTCTTTTGATAATAAGGATACGGATAACCGTTTTTCTCGTCAACGTTGGTGTACATTCCGGCAAAAATCTTGTATGTACCCTCCTCATAGAGCGTATCAAACTGAAAGGTGGGATATTCCTTGTAATAATCGGTAACGCCGCTTTTATAAGTAGGAGAATATGGATTATAGCAGTTAAGCCTTGCAAAATATTCGCCCGAAGCCATATTATGACCGTAAACAACAAGGTTGTTGGCGTCGGTAAAGGGGGTAATATGATTATCAATGAATATGGAGCCGCTTACGCTTTCTTTCTTGTTAAAGTCGTGAGAAAGATAATAGTCAATATCCTCTTCGTTTAGCAATACAGGATAGTCTATGTAATGTCCGACCTTTATCCAGCCTATCAAATCATTGTTCTGAGCGTAGGAATCAATGAATTTATCTAAAATCTTGGGCTGCTCCTGCTTTATCTCCTCCACCTTTTCCTTGTCAATGGAAAAGCTTCCCGAAGCGTTAAGCTGCACAAGGTCACGAATCTCCTCGTTCATATTGTTGTCCTCCTTAACCTTTGCGTAATCGGAAAGAACAATAATGCCGCAGATAATCGCCACTAAAAACGCAACCAAGACTATGATCTTTCTGATAAATGCTCCCTTGCTGTCGCTTGAATTAGGCACAAACAGAGTGACAAAAATATTCTTTTTTTCTTTCATTGCGTGTTCGGACATATAATTTCCTCCTTAATAATCTTTTATGCAAAGCCCGGGTTACAGGCTCAAAAGCTTGCTGGTATCCCAGTCGCACCATGGAGAAGCAGTGGCATATCCTCTGTCAATAGCCTGCTGCCAGCCCTTCCAGCCGTAGGTTCTCTGAACAACCGAGGTATCCACCTCCGGGCTTTCGCCTTCTCTCACCTTTCTTGCAAAGACGCCGCAGCGAACATTGTCATATTCCATACCAAAGGGAAAATAACAGGTAGACATACAAATTATTTCATCGCCGTAGGTAAGATCTACATCGGTCAATAAAACGCTTCTGTCCATTATATCGAGAATATAATTGTTAAAATCGTCCTTATCCTTAAACGGTGCGGAATACCTTAAATAATTGTAAACCTCGCCGTACTGTTCATCGGTATTGAAAAGGCATACCGCAAATACCTTGTAAGTTCCCTCCTCCGCCAAAGTGTCAAACCGAATCGTCGGGTGCTTTTTAATATAGCTGGTCATTGCTTCACTGCTGTCGGGATTGTCCTTATCATAGAAATATCTTGTAAGCTTCGAGAACATCAAAGAGGAGCTTGTGTTGTGTCCGTAAAGCACCATAAAGTTGGGTGCCTCTCCCTTGTCCGAAAATTCAGCGCGGTAGTCCACGAATATTGCGCCCGATTTAACTTTTTCGCCGTAAAAATCCGTCGTAAGGTACTTATCGTTATCCTCGGCTTGTACGACGGGATAGTCGATAATTTTATCCGCTCCGCCTAAATTGAAATATCCGACCAAATCATTATTGCTGGCATAAAGTCCCATTAAGCTCTCGCGAATGTAAGGCTTTTCCGACTTTATTTGTTCAACCGTAGCATTGGGAAGCAGCTTAATATAATTAGGATCCTTCTCCTTCTCAATCTGACCCGTTACCGTATACATCTGTCTGAACTCGCCGAAAATATCGCTTAACAAAACGTACCCTGTTATAACAAAGGCAATGACCGCTATAATAAAAATGACCTTTCTCACCATTTCCATTACGGGATCGCCTTTAACGGGAAAGATAGACATTAAAAACTTTGCGAATGCGCCCTTTTCCTTTCCCTTAGACCGAGCCATAGGAGGTCTTGCCGTATAATCAGCCATAATATCAATTCCTTTCTCCGAAGCTTTTGAACCTTGTTCAAAAATTTACTGTTCTTACAATTCTTACCAAAATATATTTAGTCCTGCAAAAAGCTTTAATTCAGTATCAATTCATCTCACAGGTCTTTATTTCCTTTTCCAGCATCTCCAAAGCCGTATAAACAGCCTGCTGTCTTATATATTCCCGTGAAGTAAGTTCCTTGGGGCAGTCCTTATCGGAAAACAAAAAGCACTGAGCTTTAGAACCGTTTTTCTTGCTGCAAACGCCTATCCACACCGTTCCCACCGGCTTATCGGCAGTTCCGCCGGTAGGACCTGCAATTCCGGTGGTGGACACGGAAAAATCGCTGTCCGCCGCCTTCATTACGCCCTCAGCCATTGCCTTAGCCACCTGTTCGGAAACTGCGCCGTAATTGTCCAAATATTCCTTGGGAACCTTCAGCACCTTCTGCTTGATATTATTCCCATAGCTGCAAACCCCCATGTCAAACACTTCCGAGGAGCCGCTGACCGAGGTTATGGCGGCTGAAACAAGTCCTCCCGTGCAGCTTTCGGCGGAGGCGATTTTCTTCCCTGCTCCACTTAATAATTTTACTACTATCTCTGCCTGTTTGTCAATATTTTCGTTCATTTTCGTTTCTCCAATTTTTTACTCTGCGTCTCCTAACTGGAAATCCTTTATAACCGTACCCTCGATTGCCTTTTCAATAAGAGGCGCAAAGTCGAATCTGTTTTCCTGTTCAATCACATCCTTTAACAGCGGCTTTGTCTTAGGGTGCTTTGGCGTGAACACCGTACAGCAATCCTCATAAGGAAGAATCGAGGTCTCAAAGGTATCTATCCTTCTTGCTATCTCCACGATTTCTTTCTTGTCCATTCCGACGAGGGGCCTTAAAACGGGATAATCGGCGGCTTTATCGGTACAGGCGATAGCGGCTAAGGTCTGACTTGCAACCTGACCTACGCTTTCGCCCGTTATCAAAGCGCCGTAATGTTTTTTCTCACAAAAGTGATTGGCAATAGTCAGCATAAGCCTGCGCATAATTACGGTAAAATAATCGCCGCTGCAATGATCTCTCAGCGCCTCCTGAATCTCGGTAAAGGGGACGCAGTAAAACCTGATGTCACCGCAATACTCGGTAAGCCTTTCACAAAGAGACTCCACCTTCATCAATGCTCTTTCCGATGTGTAAGGCGGACTTTGAAAATGTATTGCGTCAACTCTTAAGCCCCTTTTCGCCATCATAAAGGCGGCTACCGGACTGTCTATTCCTCCCGAAAGGAGCAATAAAGCATTTCCGTTGCTCCCCACAGGCATTCCCCCCACAGCGGGAATCTTTTCCGCATTAAGATACGCCCCCTTGTCCCGAATCTCCACAAGCACCGTCACCTCCGGATTGTGAACATCAATTGCAAGATGAGGGTATGCGTCGGCAATGGCGCCGCCTAATTCCTGCTGTATCTGAGGGCTGGTCAAGGGAAAGCTTTTGTCCGAACGCTTTGCCTCCACCTTAAAGCTTTTTGCCTTGTTCAGAACATTTTCCAAATACTTAACCCCGCCGCTTACAATCTCCTCCATATTTTTGGGAAACACCGCCGAACGCTGTACAGCGGCAATTCCGAAGACATTGCACAGCTTTTTTACCGCAAGGTCAAGGTCAATATCCTCGGACAGCGGCTCCACAAATATAGTAGACTGCCGTCGTGTAATGTCGAAGCTTCCAATCGGGGAAAGCCTTCTTTTTATGTTCCTTATGAGAAGATCCTCAAAACTGCTTCTGTTAAGCCCCTTTAAGGCAATCTCCCCGTATTTTGCCATTATAACTTCCATTGTAAAAAATCCTTTCGGTTAAAGCTTATATTCGTTCTTATCTTCTAAACCGCTCGATACCCTCTTGCAGCGCATTAACCAATTCGTAAAGCTCCTTCTCGGTATTATCTCTGCTAAAGCTTATTCTGAGTGCGCTGTCAGCGTTTTCACGTGACACACCCAATGCCGCAAGAACAGGGCTTACCTTTCCTTTTGAACAAGCTGAGCCGCTTGAAACATATATTCCTTTTTCCTCTAAGAAATGGAGCATTATCTCGCTTCTGATTCCCTTTACGGAAAAATTAACAATGTTGTCGACGGAATTTTTACTGTTTACAATAATACCGCTTAACTGTTCGATAAGTGACAACAATTCGTGACGTAATTCTGAAAATAAGATGAAATTTTGAGGATAAGCCTTTACCGCCGCCTCAAATGCAGCAATAAGCTCTACCGGTTCGGTGCCCGAACGAAGCCCCCCTTGCTGTCCGCCGCCGTAAACCGTAGGGAGCAAGCGGATATTTTTCGCCTTATACAATGCCCCCACGCCCTTTAAACCGTGTATCTTATGAGCGGAAAGGCTTATTGTATCGCCAAAAATAGGAATCTTACAAAATCCCTGAACACCGTCAACGTGAACGGTACAGGAAGGAAACCTGTTCTTTACAGCTTCGTAAACAAATTTTGAATCCGTCATATAGCCCGTTTCGTTATTCACCGCCATAAAGCTCAGCAAAACCGTTTTTTCGTCAACTGCGTCAATTAAACCCTGTTCAAACTCCTTAGGAGAAGCGTAATCGGCGGGAGAAAGGCTGATTACCTCGAAGCCCTGCTCCGACAGCCTTTTCATCGGCTCCGAAACGCTGGGGTGTTCAATTGAGGTTGTAACGATTCGGTTTCCTCTGCGCTTCATTGCGCCCACTGTGCCGAAAATAGCAAGGTTATTGCTTTCCGTTGCGCCGGAGGTGAAGAATAATTCCCCTTCTTTACCCAGCCGCTTAAGAATTGTTTTTTTGGCAGCGGTGACGATCTTTTCGGACTCTATCCCCATTTTGTGCAGTGAAGAGGGATTTCCGAAACAGCTCTCGGCACATTCAAGCGCCGCTGCCGCCGCTTCTTTACAAGGCTTAGTAGTAGCGGCATTGTCTAAATATATCATTGTTTTCTCCGATTTTATCAAAATTAAATCCGACCACATTTATTATAATTATATCAAAAAAAACTTTGTATGTCAAATTTTGAGGAAACATTATAAATAAATGTTTTTCGTCATTTTACATAGTGAGTATTGACATTTGTTTAAAAATATGATAATATTATATAAAAAAGCACATATCGGTTGAATCAAGTGAAGCGTCGGTCATTACGACAGATCGGAGTATTAATTTATGAACAGCTGCAGAGAAAAAATGTTAGAGCTTATGCTTGTTCAGAACATTTTTGTTTATTTTTACATTGACTATGAGGCAAACGAATGGCATTTGGAATATAATCCCGTTTACCCCGAATTTACCATGTCCGAAAAGGAAAATCCCATTGATGATATATTACACAGCGGACGGGTAGCCAATGAGGATACAGCAAGATTTCGTTTATTTGCCAATATGCTTCGTGAAGGCGCCGGCGGAGTATCGGGCACCGAGGATCTGAAAACACAAATAAGAATAAAATACCGCAGCGACAAATACGAGTGGTACGAAATATGTATCTACCCCAAGGTTGTTGACTTTTCGACACGCCCTGTAATAACCGGCACTATACATAAAATGAGCGATCGTGAGATACAGGTACACGACATTGTGAACTTCCATACCAATGACAAAAGCCCTCATTTGTTCTCCGACCTTGCCTTCCGCCGTGTTCACGAAATGAGGGACAAGAAATTCGCATACATTCAATTCGACGTAATAGGCTTTAAGTTTATTAACGACAGGTACGGCGAGGATATGGGAAATGAAATCCTTAACTATTTCATTCAGGTTATGGATTTATACTGCAATGAGGAGCAGATTTTCACTCGGCTCAGCGCCGACGTATTTATGCTCGTTATCACCTACAATGAAATCTCGGATATATACAGCTTTATCCGTGGTCTTGAGGCGGCAATGAGCGGATATAAGGGCATAAAATACAGCTTTGCCTTCGGTGTTGCACTTGTAACCGACATAGATACCCCATCGAGAACCTACGGCGACAGTGCGGCAATGGCAAGATTCTCTATAAAAGGTAATGCTCTTGAAAACATCGGCTTCTTTAACCAGGAAATAAAATCCACCCTCAACAAGAAGCGCTTCATTGAAGAAAGAATGAAATCCGCTCTTGAAAACGGCGAATTTGTAATGTACCTACAGCCCAAATACAGCATTTCCGAATCCAAGATAATCGGTGCGGAAGCGCTTGTCAGGTGGATCGAGCCGGAAAAAGGAATAATACCTCCCAACGAGTTTATACCCGTATTTGAACAAAACGGATTTGTGATAAAAATTGACAGGTTCATTTGGGAATGCGCCTGCAAGGAGATAAAAAAATGGATAGACGCAGGAATGGAGCCTGTACCAATTTCCGTAAACGTTTCAAGAGTTCATCTTACCGACACGGAATTTATAGATTACCTTGAAATGCTGATAAAAAAATACGACATTCCGAAGCATCTGTTAGAGCTTGAAATTACCGAGAGCACCGAAAACATTAATTCAAACGAGATGATACAGCTTGCTAAGGAAAAGAATTTCCGCTTGTTAATGGACGATTTCGGCTCGGGCTACTCCTCCTTGAACACACTGAGAAGCACTCCCTTTGACGTTCTTAAAATAGACAGAAGCTTTTTCACCAGCTCTATGGAATCCCAGAGAGGGCAGAAAATAATTCTGCATACTATCGCAATGTCTCAGGACATAGGGCTTGAGCTTATCGCCGAAGGAGTTGAGACTAACGAGCAGGCGGATTTCCTTTACCATTGCGGCTGTGATGCGGCTCAGGGCTTCTTGTACTCAAGACCGGTAACAACCCTTGATTTTGAAAAATTAGTGGGAATGAACGAGTAGGAGGAAATAAAAATAAGCTATGACTGCGGATTTACCAAGGACAATAATTGGTTTAGGTACCGTGCCGCCGCCATCATCATAGAAAACGGCTGCGTACTTTTCGCCGGTAACTCACTTGAAAACTATTTATATTCTATCGGCGGCGGAGTTCATATGGGAGAGACAGCCGAAGCTGCGGTAAAGCGTGAGGTTTTTGAAGAAACCGGCGTAAATTATGAGATAGATAGGCTTGCTGTCATTCACGAAAATTTCTTTAATGAAAGCGAAGGAACATTAAAGGGAATGAATTGCCATGAAATCAGCTTTTATTTTCTGATGAAGCCTAAAGGAACACAGAATTTGAACAGCAACAGCTATACTCACGGCGCAAAAGAAGAAATGCACTGGATACCCATTGAAGATTTAGATAAATACAAGGCTTTCCCCTCGTTTCTGAAGGAGTATCTTAACAGTGAGCATAGCGGGATAGAACATATCGTTACCGATGAAAGACAGAATATAGTCCGCAATTAAAAAAACAAATTTCTCCAATAACCTGATAATCTTTGACAATTACAGGGTTATTGGAGATTATTTATTATTTATTATCAAAATTTCTCCAAACATTTTCGGGAATATCTTCCTTTTTAACTTCCTCCCACGAAACCACACCCCTCACGGGAACGAATTTTAAGCGTATATACGCCCCTTCCCTCAGCTCCTTTGAAGCGCCGAAGGTGATGAGCTTTTCCCCGCCCTTTTCGCTGAATGAATTAAGATGATAAATGTAAGGCAGACCGCCTTTAAAATCAATTATTCCTTCCCTTTCGCTTTCGTTATGCTCAACATTTTCGTTTGAGACGCAGGTATAATAATTCTCACCTCCCGCCCAGGAAACCACGCTGTACAAAGCAAAAGACAATGCCCCCAAGCCTAAAATTACGGAAGCCGCAACGATTATTACTATCTTTTTCATAAAAACCACTCCTCCTTTTTGTTGAGAATCGCAAGCACAACCACCGTCACAATAAACGCCGCTGCTCCCCCGATAATTAAAATGTACTTTTTCACTTGATCAGCTCCTTAAAAATAATATTTAATGTTCGATATGAGTACATTTTAACTTAATCCTAATCAAAAAAACATCTAACCAAGTTACATTTTTATTTCCAATGTGACATTTATGAAAGAATTATTGTGCAGATTATTCAGGACAAGATTAAGACGACCCGGTGATTAAACAGCCGAACCGTCTTTTTTATATCTCTATTTACTCACTCGCTGTCCTGCAAGGCTTCATAGCCTTCTTCTCCTGTTCTTACCTTCATAACGTTCTCAACATCATATACAAATATTTTGCCGTCGCCGATAGCGCCCGTATAAAGAGCCTTTCTTGCTGCGTCAACCACCTGTTCAACAGGCACCTTGCAGACTACCACCTCAATCTTAACCTTAGGCAATAGTCTCGGCTCCATGGGTACGCCTCTGTAATACTCGGTAGAACCCTTCTGCATACCGCAGCCCATTGTGTTGGTAACGGTCATACCGGTGATTCCGATGCTGTAAAGCGCATTTTTAAGAGCTTCAAATCTTTCAAGCTTAGTTATTATCTCAACCTTAGTCATCTTTACATCGCCCGCCGGAACGTTGGCTTTTTCTATGGGCTTATGTTCAATGGCAACGGAAATTCCCGCACTTTCCAACGTATCCACCTCATGCTCGTGATCCGTTTCGCCTTCAACGTGCATTGCGGGGATAAAGTCGGCATATGAAGAAATCAGACCGTGCTCGGTAGAGTCAAGACCTACTACCTCCTCATGCCTTGAAACTCTCAGACCGATTGTTTTCTTAAGCACAAAGAACAAAAGTGTACAAGTTACCGCCGTCCAGCCTGCAACTGCCGCAAAGCCGATAAGCTGTTTTCCCAGCTGTTCGAAGCCTCCGCCGTAGAACAATCCGGTAATACCGTTCTGACCGTTGCCCGTTGCAAACAAGCCTACTGCGACAGTGCCCCATATACCGTTTAAGCAGTGAACTCCCACAGCGCCCACAGGGTCGTCTATTTTAAGCTTGTAGTCAAGGAACCATACTCCGAAGCAAACCAGCAAGCCTGCCACTGCGCCTATAATAGCCGAGCCTAAAGCGTCAACGTCCGCACAGGGAGCCGTAACCGCCACCAGTCCCGCCAAAGAGCCGTTAAGCGTCATTGAAACATCGGGCTTACCGTTCTTTATCCAAGTGAACATCATTGTAACACAGGTTGCAACTGCCGGAGCAATAGTTGTAGTAAGGAATATCTGTCCCAAATGATTGGAGCTGTCTGCCGCCGCACCGTTGAACCCGTACCAGCCGAACCAAAGAATAAACACGCCCAATGCGCCCAATGTCATAGAGTGACCTAAAATTGCTTTTGGCTTCCCTTTTTTGGAGAATTTGCCGATTCGGGGACCTACCATTTTTGCGCCGATAAGAGCTGCAATGCCGCCTACCATATGTATTGCGGTAGAGCCTGCAAAGTCAACGAAGCCCAACTGCGACAACCAGCCGCCGCCCCATATCCAGTGAGCTTCAATGGGATAGATAACAAGGCTTATAATGCCCGAATAAATGCAGTAGGTTGAGAATTTTGTCCTCTCCGCCATTGCCCCCGATACGATTGTAGCCGCCGTAGCACAGAAAACAAGGTTAAAAACGAAATTGTGCCAAGGAAAATTGTTGAAATCGGTAAAGATTCCAAGGTTTGGCAGACCTACCAAGCCGAACAGCGCATCCTCACCGCACATAAGACCAAAGCCCAAAAGTGTAAATGCAACGGTACCAATACAGAAATCCATCAGGTTCTTCATAATGATGTTGCCGGCGTTCTTTGCTCTTGTAAAGCCGCTTTCCACCATTGCAAAGCCACACTGCATAAAGAACACCAACG
>CAYMFX010000057.1:0-13285 GCA_964389845.1 uncultured Ruminiclostridium sp. | reverse complement strand
GTATTTTTTACATTTAGATACTCCTTTATATCTCCCACAAACTGACCGCCGCAGCGGGCAAGCTCGCCTAAAACCCTGTCCGTTCCCTCCTCGGTGGTAAACCAATTGTCCCTTGTTATTCCTCTTGCATCAAAAGTGCATACCTTAAGCCGCACCTTTGGAAAAGCCATTTGATACAGCATAAGGCAGCGCCTTGCATGAAAGGATTTGCAAACAATAAGCCCGCTGTTTATTTTAAGTCCCTTTTCATCGGCAGTCCTTCTTGAAAAAAACGCATTGTCACGGGTATGCCCCGATTTGTCCTCCCCAACGATGACCGCTGTTTCGGGAACTCCGTTTTTTATCAGGACATCGGTAAGAAATTCACAGTCGGATCTATAATTGCCGTTATAAATATCCGCTTTTCCCTCTTTAACGCCCTGCCATGCGCCGGATTTTACACTAACCCCTCCCGAAGGCATAAGCAAGGGGGCATATCCTTCATGATAAAGCCTTGCGGCATATTCGCCCTGAGACGGAAAAGAGCCGCCGGGTAAAAACATAATGTCCGACTTTTCGGGCTTGTCGCTTACAAAAATAAAATCCGTAATATCATCGATTATTTTACTGTTAAACATTACAGCTCCTTTACAGCTTATCCAAAATCTTCATCATTTCACTGTTCTCTTCTCCTCATAAGCATATACATTATATATTATACCTCAATGGAAAAAATTTGTAAACCCCCTTGAAAACGATTTCGCTATATGATATAATTATTTTACCAAATTCAGTTTTAATACGGAGGACAAAAATGGCGGAGCTTATCAAAAAAATTCATCTCGGACCTGCAAAATGCGCCGTTGATTTGGGCGACGGAAGCGAAAGAGGCGAATATGTCAATCAGGACTATATTCTTCACACCTTAGGCAGACCTCACAGGGCAATAAATCTGATGTACTGCTACTATCCCTTGGACAAGGAATGGCCGGGAAGAATTTCCGAGGTTATGAAGGACGCAAACGTTTCCTTCCAGTGGGACTATCCCTATGATGATTATTTCCCATACAGAGGCGGTTTAAACGGCAATACCGAGGGCGAACCCTTTACCTGTATGAGAGACGTTCGCCGTCACGGTCAGGACGTTTGCCTTACGCTCACCATTGACCCTAATGTAAGCGACGAGCACTTGATTGCCATTGCCAAGGACTTGCGCCCCTTCGGCAGAATGATGATAAGAATAAATCATGAAGCAACAGGCGATTGGTTCAGCTTCACAAAGCGCACCACATATCAGGGCGTAGCTGACTTCTATATCCGTTTCCACAATATCATTAAGGAATATGCCCCCAACGTCTCCACGATTCTTTGTGCGGGCTGTTATGACGAGGGACACGGCGAAATCGAAATGGAGAAGGAGTTTAAGGAAGCATTCCTTACCACCGATTTCTGGTCAATTGACAAGTACATTTCTCTCCACTGGGGCTGGCCCTTCGATGTGGCGGAGCGCGGAGGAAACAGTCATAAGAGAGACTATCCCGACGATGTATTTGAAACAGCAAAAAAGACCTTTGAAAGATTGAAGGAAATCAACGGCGGAGTTGAAAAGCCCATGGTAATGAGTGAGCTTAACGCTGACGGCGATGTTGTTGGACCTTATGACCAGGCAGAGATAATTACCGATTTCTGCAATATGGTCAAGAATGAAAAAGCCGAGTGGCTTAAGGGCTTCACCTTCTACCAGTTCCGTGACAGAGGACGCTTGGGACTTGAAATAGAGGATCCCAACAACCCCGATGTGGGAATCCCTCAGCCCGAAATGACGGCGTATAAAGAGGTAATTCACGACGAATATTTCTACCCCTCGATAACGGAGAAGGAAGAAGTACAGTTCCCCGTTAAGCTTCGCTGGGGCGGCTTTGAGGACTCGGAGGGTATTGCAATTCCCCTGCACTTTGACTGCAATCCCACCTTCTGTGAAATCACCTTTGAGGAAGAATTGAACCTGATGATGGAGATAAACGGCAAATGGTTCTACAAGTCTCCTAAGGCAATGACAATCGACCTTATGAGCGCATTCTATGAAAAGCCATTGAAGGGCGAATGCGATATGACGCTTAAAATCTTTGCTCCTCCCGCAAGCGGCGAAAACGACCCCTCACAAGGCGAGGATTGGGACGTAAACTACTACTCCGCAATCAATAAAATGCCCAATATCAGGATAAGATTCGAGCCTGTGGAGCTTAATACTAAATCTTAATCTACGTATAGACAACTTTGCGAAAATCCCGCACTTATTGCTGCGTCAAAATCCCTTGACGTATGGCATACGTCGGCGGAATTTTTCCTTGCACTAAGTACGGTCTCTCCGTAATACTATTTCTTAATTAAAAAAATACATTTTTTTAATTACCCTTGCCTACGGCAAGGGTGCGGGAACTTCGTTCCCGCAAGAAATAGTATTGAACTTAAATTTTTCACCGCCTTTCGGCGGTGCATTCGGCTTTGCCGAATGATTTAAAAATGTTGTCCATTTTTAAATAAAAATTAGTATAAATTTGTCTACACTTCGATTAAGAATTTGTATAAGAGAAAGTAAAGTAAATATAAAAATAACGCTCTCAAAATTCCGAGAGCGTTATTTTATAACAGTCTGTTAAGCCTGTTTAACAGCTTTGTTTTAACGAATATAACAGCAAACAGCAGTCCCGCCGCCGATATGATATAATACATAAGACGATTATCCTTCACTGTTGTCAATTCGGTATTGGCGGCAATGTTCAAAAAAGTGGAAAAATCGTAAAGGAATTTATCCCCAACAGCAAGATCGGCAAACATAAACCCGCAGGTTATGCAAAATGCGTAAAATTGCCGCCTAAATACAAGCATAATAACAAGAGACAAAACGGTGTAAAAAGCTAAATTTGCTCCCGATAAATAAAACAGCTCCCAAAAGGAGTACAGCTCCTGCGCCTCAGTAAGCCAGGCTGCCAATAAACCCGCAAAATAAACGGGAAAAATAAGCACAAATACCGTAAAGCACCATCTTCCGATAACTCCCAACGTTTCGGGCAAAGAAGAAGCAAACTCGAAGCTTCGCTTTTCAAGAGTATTTCCAAGCTGCATTATAACGCAGAGAACAGCTAAAAGCGGACAAATAAAATCCGACCAATAAAAAAAGTTAGATTTAAAAATATTTTCGTTATTAGTTTGGCGAAAAATCATTGAATCAGGATTAAAAGCAAAAAGAACCATAATTGCCAAAAAAATTGCCCAATACAAGATAAGCGGCAGTCTCGCCGCTTTCAAGTCAATCTTAATCATCGTTTTCTCCGATATAATACAGCCACGCTTCTTTAAGAGTAACCTCGCCGCCGTCCTTGGCGGAAACGGATTGCTGCAATTCCTCCTTTGTGCCTTGGAATTTCAGCTCTCCGTCCGAAATTACTATCACATTATCGTAATACTCCATGTCCTCGTAAAGATGAGTGGATATTAAAAAGCTTCGTTTCTCCGCCGTTTTTTTCACTATACTGTGATAGCGCTCCCTTTGCTTGGGATCAAGCCCCGCAGTAGGCTCGTCGGCTATTATGATGTGCGGGTCGCCCAAAACCGACTGAGCTATTCCCACTCGCTGTCTTGTACCGCCTGAAAGGGTTTTCATTTTTGAATCGGCGTATTTTTCAATATCTGCTAACACTATCGCCTTTTCCGTCTGCTCCTTTATTTGCACCTTGGTAAGGCTCTTGTCTCTCGCCCCGCAAATATAAGTCAGAACCTCTCTGACGGTAAAGGAGGGGAATATTTCAAATTCCTGAGGTATATACGCAATTTTGCTTTTCATCTCTGACGGCTTGACATTTTTTCCATCGGCAGAAAGCTCAATATTGCCCCTGTCCGGCAAAAGCACGCCGCAGATAAGCTTAAACAGCGTAGATTTTCCTGATCCGTTGGCGCCTAAAAGAAGCGTAATACCCTCGCCTACCGACAGCGAAAAATCCTTGTAAATGGGCTTTTTAAAGCCGTATTTAAAGGATAAGCCTTTTATTTTTAATTCTGTCATTGATATTTCTGCTCCTATATTATTTCTGCGTTTTAACTATGTATAAAATCCATAGTTTAAAAAGGGGTGTACCCGAAAAACTAGCGGCTATCTGAAAAGTCGCAATTTGCACAATTTCTACTAACTGCGGACGCTTTCTGCGTCAAAAATGCTCGGAATACTTTAGTATTCCTGCGCTTTTTTCCTTGAAATCGCCACGCATTTAGCGAAATTGCACAAAATTGCTTTGTTTTCAGATACGCCCTAATCCAACAATTTTAAGAGGGATTAATACTTAGAGATACCCTTCCGAAGCTATAACGCTGTCCTCAAATATGTATGCGTCAAAAATTGTATTAAATGAAAAGGGAACAATAATCACGATGCTCACATCGGAATAATCCGTCTCGGCGGCGTCTTCCTCTGCATTTTTTAACGCCATAAAAAATCCATCCACAGCAATCGCTTCATCAGAAGGATAATTTTCGGGGTTTTCGAGCTTTTCTGTCAAGGAATCGTTCCATATGTCTTCTAACTCTGCCAGCAAGCCGTTCACCTCATCCGTGTGTTCCTCGTCCGCACCCACCTCGGCGAGCCGATTTTCCGTAAAAGTCTTAAGCTCTTCATAGGAAACCAGCGTTGTTTCCGTCTTTTTGAAATCCTTCCATTCAAAAAGCTTAAACCGAGTGAAATAGTTTCTGTAAGTTTTCACGCTGTCTAAGTTCGAAATAATTGAAATCTTTTCTAATATTCCGTCATCTTTCGCATATTCGGTGGGGAGAATTATTTTGAAGCCGTTTTCCGAACCACCACAATTGTTTATTTCGCCGATATATCCCAAATAAAACATAATATCCGTTTTTTCTCCTTCAACGGTCTGTTTTCCCGATGAATGAAGGATATAGCCGTCAAGATTAGTCACAAATCGGTTGACTGCGTTTATTTCAACGGTGAAAGTCTTAGGCAGCCTACAATTCTGTGAGGAAAGCAGCTTAGGATACCACGCAAACATTCCGCTAAAAAAGCCGCCGGTGTAATCGCAGACGTCAACCTTCTTGTGAAGAGCGCCTGCGTAATTCATTCTGCCGCTGTATTCCAAAGCAATAACTGCTCTTTCCTCCGAGGAGTCCAATGAAACGGTAAAATAATCTCCCTCCCGCTCATAATCGGATTCTTCGCCGTTTACGGTCAAAGAATGAATATTAAAGCATTGGTCAAGCCTTAATTTTACGCTTGAACTATTATTTACGTTTAGCTCCAATTCACATACGTTTTTTACCGTGTTTCCCGTGTCAAGCTTCATGTTGTAACGGCTTATAATTGGAGAATTTTCGTCGGAATAAATGTGAGCGGTATCCGGTTTTGCCGGCGAACCGTCAATGGGCTGAATGTACTGGTAATCAAAATAACGCACTATAGGAGAAGCCTCAAAATACTGCTTCACACAGTACGCCCCCGAAACGATTACAGCGGCGGAAAAAACGTATAAGACGGCTGTTCCCTTAAGCTTAAAGGCTCTTGTGACCGCGAAAACGGCACAAATCAGAACAATTCCCGCAAGAGCTGTTATTACCCAGCTTAAAACCGTTTCGCTGTTAAAAGGCATTCCGTAACCCGCATAATTGGGCGCCGAGGGATCGTCCAAAGAAAGATTTATTAAATTTGTAAGAGCTAAACTCCATGTATGATCCGCAGCCTTTTCAAGCCCAACCTTATCCGCATTCTGCTCCAAAATTCCCGCCAAAAAATTTTGAGCAATGGGAGTAAAAAGCACCGACAGCAAAACCGCACAGACATAAGCAACCCTGCCTTTTATAACCGTACCCATAAGAAATCCCAATGCGGAAAGGAAAATCGTCTGAACGAAGGTGAGACAAACGATATAAAAAATATAATTCGACCCAAGCTCGAATGGCAAGCCCTTTTGTATACATCCGAAAACGGTAAATACAACGGGAATTATAACCGCCGAGAAACAAAAAATATTTGCGGAAGCAATTCCTTTGGCAACGATGCAGACCCGACTTTTCACGCTCCACTCGATTTCTTTTATGCTGTGGGCTGCGTAAGCTGAAAAAACGGTAACATACACCGTCAAATATACGTTTATTATCGGAATGCGATACACAAACCCGCTTAGATGCTCATTGCCGGAGGTAAGATACAGCAAAACGGAAAGTGCAAGAACAGGAACGAACAGTATGTAAAACCACGGGGAAACAAAATATCTTTTAAGATTGGCTTTTAACGACATATTTTTTTACCTTTCAGCAAAAGTACCTGACTTTTCGGTATGCATCAAAATAAGCTAAAAAATTATCTAATTTTTGAAAATATCGTATATCCATAGGTTGCATTGCCCTTGTTGTGCTTTACTTCCACATAATAGTCGTCAGCTTTGGCATAGAAATCATAATCGTCAGATTCTGTCTGATAATACCATGATCCAACAATCGGATCGCTCCAAAATTCCCACTTTTTTAGAGTAAAAGACACAGTACCGCCACCTGCTATTTTGTAGTAAAAATTCACATTACTATCCTGCTGAAGCATCCAAGCAAATTTTTTGGAATGATTATCATCATTGGGTATACCTGAGCTGACATAATATGAGGAAGCATCGCCCATATCAAGGTATGCATTTGCTGCCACAGTTAGTGCTGCGCATGCGGCGACTCCCACTGCAGCTGATAAAAGTTTGAATTTTAATTTCATTTTCTGTCCTTTCCAACGATGTTTTTAAACAGCGTTTAGTTATTTATCTTTTAATTACATATTGTATCACTTTGGTAAAATATGTCAATACCTTTTATAAGAAATATTTTTAAAAAATTAAAATTAATATTGCACCAACTAATGAAAATAAATACTCAATTTTAACGAATCCACTATCTTTATGAGAAACATGCGCCGCTGCGAATGAGGGGCTTGCATTGTTGAACATACTGTAACCCATGAGTTATACTAATTCTCAATCAAAATAAGACAAAGCCGACGTGCGGGGCGTTACTGATCAAGGAAGTCCCGACGCAGGAATATGCGGATATTTCAAGTCGGGCTGACACAGAGCAGGGACGCCCCGGTCGGTGGATTTGTCTGATTTTTATTGAGATTTAGTATTAGGGGAGCAACAATAAAAATAACGCTCTCAAAATCTTGAGAGCGTTATTTTTGATTTGTTCAGTGAAAAGTGTTATCTGGAAAAAAATATCCTTTACTCTTCCTCGTCCTTATACTGACCAAGTCCCGCAGCATACAATATTCCGCAGGTATCGAACATTCTGTGGTCAGTAGCTAAAAGCACGATTTTCAGCTCCTCCGCCACATGTATAACTTTGGGATCGGGCATAATCCCTCTTACAAAAATTATACAGTGAATATTCATCATCTTAGCGGTTCTCACGACCTCATCGGTAGCAAGACCGGTAATCAGCACCGCCTTTCTCTTAGCAAACGCCATTATCTGATTAATATCGTCGGTACCGGTTCCGTTTTCAATCTCAAGGGAAAGCAAGGTTTGACCCGAACACACTTTTGCACTGAGTAAATCTTTAATTTCTTCGATAATCATAAATATTCAGTCCTTTTTACTAACATTAACTTTTATATTTATAATATCACAGTTTTTCCAAAATTTCAAGTATTATTTTTAAACAGCCTTAAATCACTAACCCTAACAGCATTATCATTCCAACTCCCGGCACTCCCAAAACCGAAGCTGTCATCACCGACACCCATGTCACCGGAATACCGAAGCCCGTTATTCCCGTAACTGCCGCAGAAATAACCAACAGGATTACACCTGCCATTGAATTTGCCAGCATTGCCTTAACCGGTCTCCTCTGCCTGCCGCAGATGCGAAGGTATCCCAATGCCGCAATAATCCCCAATCCTATCATTAAAACGTCCATTTTTCTCCCTCACTGCATTCTGTCCGTAAACTCTATGCGAATGCCCTTTTCCTTTGCTGTTTTCAACAGGTAGGCAAACCTTGCGTGAAGCGACTTCTGCTCATAAATCATCGCCTCGATAAGCTCGTTGTCCGAGGCTAAGTTGAACATAGCCTCGTTAGCCTCAATCCTTTCCCTGAGATTCTCCAGCTCCTCCATAACCTCCGACTGTTCCCTGTCCGGTTTTCCCGTCTCTTTATTTTTCAGCATATATGTACCCTGCCTTGTCCTTTTTTTCAATCATATGAAGGAACAAGAACAAATATGACCATGACCTTTTTCCTTTAATTGACATATTGATATACAAATGCTATAATAATTCAAAGTATTGTGAAAATAAAGGAGTAGATAATATGAAAAGCTGTTTAGGCATTGAATTAGGCTCTACACGAATTAAGGCTTCCGTCATTGACGATAAATTTCAGCCTGTATCATCGGGAGATTACACATGGGCGTCCAAATATGAAAACGGTATCTGGACATACTCGTTGGAAGAAGTGTGGAGGGGCTTAAAATCCGCCTTGTCCAAAGTGAAGGGCAGAGAAAGCATTGCCGCTGCGGGAATTTCCGCAATGATGCACGGTTATTTGGCGTTTGACAAGGAATGGAATCTGCTCACTCCCTTCCGCACCTGGCAAAACACCGTGACGGGGCAGGCAGCTTCCGAGCTGACCGAGCTTTTCGGCTTTAATATCCCCCAGCGCTGGTCAATTGCTCATCTATATCAGGCAGTTTTGAACAAGGAGGAGCATATTACCCGCCTTGCTCACATCACGACCTTAGCAGGCTATGTTCACTATATGCTTACCGGAGTAAATGCAGTAGGCGTAGGAGAAGCAAGCGGTATGTTCCCCATAGACAGCAAGGCTTTGACCTATGACGAAGGAATGATGAAGAAATTTAACGAGCTTGAAAAGATTCGGGATATGCCGTGGGAATTGTCGCAATTGCTGCCGAAGGTTCTGACGGCGGGCGAGAATGCGGGAACCCTTACCGAACACGGCTCCGATTTATTGGAGGGATTGCTCCCAAAAAATATTCCCTTTGCTCCTCCTGAGGGTGATGCAGGCACGGGAATGACCGCTACTAATGCGGTTGCTCCGCGAACGGGAAACGTTTCGGCAGGAACCTCCATTTTCTCTATGGTAGTGCTTGAAAAGCCTTTAAAGAAGGTATACGGGGAAATTGATATGGTGACCACCCCTACCGGCGCACCGGTAGCTATGGTTCACTGCAACAACTGCACCAACGACACCAACGCATGGGTAAGCGTTCTGAGAGAAACAGCGGAGCTTTTCGGAGCAAATCCAACTGACGGGGAGCTTTACAGAAAGCTGTACGAAAAAAGCTTAGAGGGAGATTCTGACTGCGGCGGCGTAATGGTATGCAACTACCTTGCAGGCGAAGGCATAACTCATATGGATTCAGGGCGCCCTATGGTGGTTCGCCGACCCGACAGCAAATTTAACCTTGCAAACTTTTTCCGCTCGCAGCTTTATGCTACTATGGCGACCTTGAAAATCGGCATGGATATTTTAGCCCAGGAGGGCGTGGCAATAGATTCAATCACTGGACACGGAGGATTATTCAAAACTCCTGTGGTGGGACAAAGCTATATGGCAGCAGCCTGCAATGCTCCGGTTACCTGTATGGAAACCGCCGGCGAGGGAGGACCCTACGGTATGGCGCTGTTAGCATCTTATATGATAAACCGTTCCGAAGGAGAAAGCTTAGAGAGCTTCCTGTCTCACAAGGTCTTTGCAAAGGTATCCGGTACTGCAATAAAGCCCGACCCTGACACAGCGGCGGCATTTAACGATTATATCAGGAGATACAAGGCGCTTTTGGAAGCAGAGCGCATTGCGGCAGAGAGGCTGTAAGAACCTGTACCAAATGAATAATGTTTTTGCGGCTATTGAGTGACGCTATTTACGGTTTTTGCACAAAAGAACCGTTCATTTTACTAAAAACACACCCGCAGTAATTCTGCCTATAAAGCTTATATACAGCGGAAAGCTCTATAGAACGCTTATACCCGTTCCTCTTTTTAAAATCGGAGTACAGATAAGGAACCCCATACCGCTCCGACAGCTCCTCCCCTGTCTCGTTAAGCTTCTGAGCATTCTTGTGAGGACTTATTGACAAGGTGGTGGTAAAATAATCAAACCCGCCCTCCTTAGCCGCAATTGCCGCTTCCTCGAGCCTGAGCCTGTAGCATTTAAAACAGCGCTCTCCTCCCTCCGGAACAGTCTCCAAGCCCTTAGCCATTGCCGTAAATGATTCGGGATCATACTTCCCTTCCAAAAACCTCACAGGAGATTTCAGCGGCATTTCCGATAACAGCCGCTTCACCTCCTCAACCCTTTTCCGATATTCGGCTTCGGGAGAGATGTTGGGGTTGTAATAAAAAAGCGTGATGTCAAAAAATTCGGTGAGATATTCCAAAACATAGCTGCTGCATGGCGCACAGCAGGCATGAAGCAGTAAAGTCTTACGGGGCGAACCTTCAAGACTTCTTATTGTTTCCTCCAGCAGCTTTTGGTAATTCTTTTTGTTTATCACAGGCAATTTTTTTCAGCTCCTCCATATCGCCCTTGACAATATTCTTTTTTTCTAATATCAACAGGACGTTTTCTTCGGCGGTAAGGTAAAATGCATCCGCCTTGCCGTTATAATATATACCGTTTATCTTGTCCCAGCTCATTCTTCCTTCGGGCTTTCCCTGACGGCATACCGTAATGTATGACGGCTCTATCATTACGCTTTCGTAAACGGCGTCCTCGTTATCCTTAAGAGAATTTTTTACGAAATCGTTTATTGCCGCCCTCATCAGAAAAATCCAGATAACACTGAACAAAATAAGCAGTCCCGCAAGAAGGAAGCCCTGAAAAAATCCGGTGATAATAAAAATAACAATTCCTCCCGCAAGCGCCAGTACATCTATTGCCCCTAAAACAAATATCAGTATTTTAGTCCGCTTTGTTTTGCGGAATATGTTGAATTCGGAGTATTCCCTAAGGTTCTCCTCGTTCCAGCCCGTGTTTACCTCAACCATTGTTTAGTCCTTTCATAGTAAGGGAAATTCTGTTTTTCTTCACGTCTACGCCGAGCACCCTTACGTTCACAATGTCCCCCACCTTAACCACGTCCAAGGGGTGCTTTACATACCGGTCGGACAGCTGTGAAATATGGACAAGCCCGTCCTGATGAACGCCGATATCCACGAACACGCCGAAATCGATAACATTCCTCACCGTGCCCTTAAGCTCCATGCCCTCCTTTAAGCTGTTAATGTCCATAACGTCGGTTCTGAGCAGAGGGGGCGGCAGCTCGTCACGAGGATCCCTGCCCGGCTTCTCCAGCTCCTCCACAATGTCCGCAAGGGTCATATCGCCGATTCCCAATTCCTCCGACAATGCCTTAACTCCTCTCGCCCTTGCCGCCTCGCCGATTTTCCTGCCCTCGCCAACAGTAATATCGGAGAGCTTAAACCCGCATATATCGATAAGCTTCTTTGCATACTCGTAGCTTTCGGGGTGTACCGCCGTATTGTCAAGAGGATTCTTCCCTCCGTGAACACGCAAAAAGCCTGCGCACTGCTCATAGGCTTTCTTTCCCAACTTAGCCACCTTAAGCAGCTCCTTCCTCTCGGTAAAGGCTCCGTTTTCCTCACGGTATGCCACTATGTTTTTGGCAACGGTGCCGTTAATGCCCGCAACATAGCCCAAAAGAGAGCAGGAAGCGGTATTTACATCAACTCCCACACTGTTTACACAATTTTCAAGCACCCCGCCGAGGGCTTCGGAAAGCTGGTTCTTTGGCATATCGTGCTGATACTGACCTACTCCTATTGCCTTCGGGTCTATCTTCACAAGCTCCGCCAAGGGATCCTGCAAGCGCCTCGCAATAGACACCGCACTTCTAAGCGATACGTCAAACTGAGGAAATTCCTCTGCGGCAAGCTTGCTGGCAGAATAAACGCTCGCTCCCGCCTCTGAAACCACCATATAGCTTACGGGAGCGTCAATTTCCTTTATCAGCTCCGCAATAAAGCATTCGCTTTCATGGCTTGCAGTGCCGTTTCCTATGGCAATGGCGGTAACGTTATATTTTTTTATCAGTTCCTTTAATACCGTTTTAGCTTCTGCGACCTTATTCTGGGGCGGCGTGGGATACACCACCGTTGTGGCAAGCACCTTTCCCATGCCGTCGACCACCGCCGTTTTACAGCCCGTGCGGTAAGCGGGGTCAAAGCCCATTGTAACGGTATTTTTTACAGGGGGCTGCATTAAAAGCTGATACAGATTATCGCCGAAAACCTTTATTGCGGCTTTACAGCTTCTTTCGGTAAGCTCGGTTCTTATTCTCCTCTCCATCGAGGGGTGAATAAGCCTTGTATAAGCGTCCTCTGCGGCGGTCTTTACAAGATTGCCGCACTCGTTTTTTGCTTTAACATACTTTTTGAAAATCACTCTCATGGCTTCCTCTTCCGGAACCTCCAAGGAAATTTTCAGTACGTCCTCTCTTTCGCCTCTGTCCATTGCCAAAATACGGTGAGAAGGAATTTTTGCCGCACTCTCGCTGTAATCGTAATAATTCGTATATACGGAATCCTTTTCTGAGTCGGCTGCCTTGGAAACCACCATGCCCCTGTTCATATAAAAATCGGCAAGGTATTTTCTTATCTCGGAGTCGTCGGAAATATTTTCGGCAATTATATCGCAGGCGCCTTGTATTGCGTCCTCCGCCGTCTCAACACCCTTTTCGGAATCGACATACTTTTCCGCCTCCTTTGCGGGAGAAGCAAGACTTTGCTCAAAAATAAATTCCGCCAAGGGCTCAAGCCCCTTTTCTTTGGCAGCGGAAGCTCTTGTCTTGCGCTTAGGCTTAAATGGACGGTAAATGTCCTCCACCTCTGCCAAGGTAACGGCTTTTTCCAAAGAAGCGGCAATTTCATCGGTCATATTCCCGCCCGCCTCAATGGACTCCGAAACCTCCTTCTTGCGCTGTTCAAGGTTTCTGAGATAAGTCAGCCTTTCGTCAAGCTCACGCAAAAGCTGGTCGTCAAGAGCGCCTGTGACCTCCTTCCTGTACCTTGCGATAAAAGGAATGGTGTTCCCGTCGTCAATAAGATTAACTGTGTTCTCCACCTGTTCGGGACGAATTTTAAATTCCTCCGCTAACTTTGAAAGTATGTTCATTTGTACTTCCTTTCCGTCTAAAAAATTTTTTTCTGAACAGCTGTCGTCTGCCGACGGCATTAGGGGCTATCTGAAAAGTCGCAATTTGCACAATTTCTACTAACTGCGGACGC
>CAYMFX010000056.1:0-13330 GCA_964389845.1 uncultured Ruminiclostridium sp. | reverse complement strand
CCCCTATTTCATTATTATATAATTAAAATTGTAACCCTGTATTATTCTTGGTATAATGTATGAAAAAAATTTTTAGCGGGTTGTATTATTGTTAAATGTAAACAATCTTTTTCTGTATAGTTTACCATATTTAATTCATTTTGTCAACACACAAATAACTGTAGCTTCCATATAATGCGGTTTGCGAAGCAAATTGACGGCTTTATCGGCAAAATGTTTTTAAAAAAATCGGGCAAGATGCTCCTCTCCCCGATTTCTTGGCACCCCCTGCGAGAATCGAACTCACAACTAACCCTTAGGAGGGGTTTGTTATATCCATTTAACTAAGGAGGCATATGATATTAATACTTTTTTATTTTACCACAAGATCAAAAAAATTTCAAGTATAAAGCCCAACTTTACTTTAACTTTTTTTACATAAAAAATCAGCCGTCGAAAATGGACGGCTGATTTTCATTTGTAATTACTATTTTGTCAGCTTGATAAAGAAAGCTTAAGGATTATTTTTAACAATAACGGCAACGCCGTTTTCATTGATACTAACCGTATGCTCCCTAAAAGAATCGGCTTTCACGATAAAGGAATTTTTAGCATCGGCGTCGCTTATCTCAATCACGCTTCCCGTATCGTAAGAAAAATACCTGTCTCCTATTCTGAACATCTTGTTTCCGGAAGCCGAGAAATAAACGTCTCCGCTTGCATTAACGTCAACAAGATTTCCTTCGGGAGTAAGCAGCTTATACTTTCCGTTCTCACCGTTCTGATCGGTGAAAATCAGAATTGCTGCGTCAAGGGTATTGCTCCTGATACAGCGCACACTGCCTTTTTCGGCAATGACAGCCTGTTCAGCGCCGTTTGACAGATTGACCTTATTCACTGTTACAGCCGTTCCCGCCGCATCGGTAACAGCGAAGTAAATATAACCCTCGGAATAGGTAAGCGCCGACGCCGCCGTTCCGTATTCCTTTGCAAGAGTAAGGGTTATTTCGCTTCCGTTGCGCTGTGCATAATAAATATATGTTTTGTCAATCGAAACGGTCTTTATAATTATCAGAGAACCGTCGTCGCTGCACACTACCGACGCAATTTCCGCCCCTGCCGTAATGCTGTTTAGGTCAAGAGCCGTGAGGGTTTCGGTGCTGCCGTCTGCATAGAAAAGTCTGTTTCTTCCGTTGCTGTCGCAGGCGGTAATAAACAGCATGCTTTCATCGCTGTTTATCCAGGCAAGTCTTGCGCCGCTTGCGTAAAATGTGGTCTCAAGGCTCAATGCGCCGTTACTCAGCTTATAAAGCATTATGCTGTCATTGGTGGTAACAATAAGACAGCTTTCGCTTATTAATTTTGCTTCTATAACTCCGACCGCAGGAATCTCGATTATTTCCGGCTCGGTAACGGCAGAGCTGCTTTCTGTGGTTATTTCCGTCACCGAGGTTTGTGCAGGCGGCTCCGACGTAATAGTGGTAATATCCGTTGCCGGCGATTCGGAAGCAGCCGTTTCCGGCGGCGCTTCTGTTTTTTCGGCGGTTGTCATATTCTCGGGAGGTATAGGAACAACAATGGTTTCGGGTATAGTATCGGGAGAAACCTCCTTGGGCTTTGAATAAGGCACAAAGCTTTTATCATTGTACTTGCTGCCCTCAACCGTTTCCGCAAGAGCAATGCACTTTAACCCGTTAAGCTCTTCGTACAGTCTCGTAGGTGCGCTTATCTTTGCGCCTAAGAATTTCAGATTTTCTCCTATTCTCCCGTCGTTCTTGTAGCACTTGCCCTCCTTCGTATAAAGAAGAGCTAACTTAATATCTCCGTCCTCGTCGATAGCAGAAAATGCTATTAATACCTCGTTAAGCTTTAGCTCGTTTTCAAATGAAAGATACATATCAAGGGTGCTGTACTTTTCCGCAAGCTCCTGAAACCTTGCTTCGGCGGCATAGACTCTCTGTATGTCCATATCAAGGTTGGGTTCCTTAATATCTACTCCGCTATTATTAAAGAAGGACAGAGAAACCACCGCAACAGCAGCCGCAGCTGCACAGGCGGCAAAGCTTGTTACCCATCTGCGAACATTTCCCGTTTTCGCCGTTCTGAGCGGCACCTTCCGCTTAGCGTTGCACTTTATCTTTTCAGTATCTATAGTGTAGCTTTTCATAAGCTCTTTATAGAATTCTTTTTTATTCACAAGCTCTCCCTCCCTTCTACAGCTTAAATTTTGTTTTTTGTCGGTTTATCGTACGGTACAGCTTATTCTTCACCGCCGAAAGGTTCATTCCTAACTCGTCGGCAATATCGTTAAGCCGCATATCGCAAACAAAATATAAATAAAAAATCTTTCCCGTCACCTCGTCCGTATTTGCAATATCCTCAAAAATCTCTCGTGCAAGCATTTCGTCGCACAAAACGTCGTCAAGATTTTTCTGACTTTTGGACATTTCATTTTCAATCATTACCATCTGCTCATCGGTGTAATCGGAAAAGCTTTCGGTATTACTGTGCCTCTTTTGAGCAGCGTAATAGCTTTTGCACTCAAATTTGGCGATACTTATTATAAACGCCTCCGCATTTTCTATATCGTCATAGCCCTTTTTTGAAATGCGCTGAAAAAAACGGGTGTAAATGTTCTGTAAAATATCCTCTGCGTCAAGGATATTGCCGCATTTACTGATGACAAAGCGTGTAACGGCGTTAATAGTCTGGTCGTAAACCGTGTTGAAGTAGGCGTCGGGAGAAGTGTCCTTTTTTCGGCTCAAGCCATTACACCTCGCTTTCTTCCCTACATTAAGTAGTATGAAATTTGCTTAAAAAAGTTTCACTCATTGAATATTTTATAAAATTTATCCAATGCTCAAAGCAAAGGAAAAATCCTTCCAAATAAAGAAAATAAAAGCAGCATAAGGAGAACTGTTATGAGTATCAGAAGTAAAGAGCATATCTTAACAATTGCAATGTTATTCGGCGCGGCAATGGCGGTAATTTTAGGGAGCTTTTCCGCTTTTGCCGCCGACTGCGAGGAAATGCCGGAGAAGCTGTTCCGACTTCACATTTTAGCCAATTCCGACAGCGAGGAGGATCAGGAGCTGAAATACGCTCTCAGAGACTACCTGATGACCGATATGGAAAGCGCCTTTACCGGCTGCGCCACCGCCGAGGAAGCCAAAGCCCGCGCAAAAAAAGCCCTTCCCGAAATAACCCGAAAAGCCCAGCAATTTATTTACGATAAGGGCTATGACTATCGAGTAACCGCTTCTGTGGAAAACATATTCTTCACTACCCGCCGCTACGGAAACGTAGTTGTCCCTGCCGGGAATTACGACGCACTGCGTATCCTCATAGGGGAAGGCAAGGGGCAGAACTGGTGGTGCGTAATGTTCCCGCCCTTGTGTTTGGGCGCTGTTGAAGAATATCTTGCCCCTGAATCCGACCTGCTGATGTTCGGAAACAGAGAGCCCTCGAAAAAAGTTGAACAGGGCGAAGGCGTAACCGTAAGGTTTGCCCTGTTCGAATGGCTCAGCGGACTTTTAGACAGTTGACAGTGTAAAGTGTAAGGTTGTGGTATCGCTGCGGCGAGAATTTTAATTTTGTCGAACTTTACACTATCTTTCAGCTCTTCATAAAGTAGCTGTAAAGCCTGCATTTCAGCATTCCGTTGTAAAGCTTGCGGTTTTTCGCCGCCTTTTCCCCGAAAAGCTCCTCGAAATTCTCGTTGGAGGTGATGACGAAAAGGCTGTTATCCCCCAAAGGCAAAAGCTTTTTGCCCATAATGCGGTACAGCTCCTCCACCTGCTCCTCCTCCATCATTCTTTGAGCGTAAGGCGGGTTGGTTATTATTTTGGCGGCAGTGTCGGGGCGCTTAAAGTCCCTTATATCTCTTACCTCGAAGCTTGTGTTTTTCTCAACTCCCGCTTTTCGTGCATTGTCCCTTGCAAGCTTAACCATTTCGGGGTCATTGTCAAAGCCGAAAACCACAACGTCGCTCTGCCGCACATTTTCTCTTGCCGCCAAAAACTCCCTGTCCCATATTCTCTTATCAAAACAGCTCCAGTCGGAAGCAATAAAGCTTCTGTTCATACCCGGCGCAATGCTGAGCATCTTCATTGCCGCTTCAATAACGATAGTCCCGCTGCCGCAAAAGGGGTCGCAAACCGTATCTCCCGCCCTTACTCTTGCAATATCCGCAATGCCCGCCGCCAAGGTCTCCCGTATAGGCGCTTCACCGGAAAATCTCCTATAGCCTCTTTTGTGAAGCCCCGTTCCCGTTGTGTCCAACGTCAGAAGCATCTTATCCTTTTGCAGCAGGAAATGCACAGGCAAGGTCTTTCCGATTTCGGGAAGGCTTTTTGTCTTATATTTTTCGCTCATTCTGAGGACGAGAGCCTTTTTTATTGTTCTTTGTATTGCGGGAATGCTGGTAATTTTTGAATTAAGAGAATGCCCCTTAACAACGGGAAAGGCGTCCTCCCTTCCCGCAAATTCTTCTATGGGAGCATTTCTTGCTCCCTCGAAAATGCCGTCGAAGCTGTCCGCCTTAAACTCGCCCAATACTATTCCAACCCTCTCCGCCGTCGAAGAGGTGATATTCATTCTTGCAGCGACGCTTTCGTCGCCGTCAAAGAAAATGTGTCCGTCCCGAACGTTAAGATTATCTCCTCCCACTCTCTTTATCTCGAAAGACAGCGTCTTTTCCAATCCGAAAAGGCAGGGGCAAACTATTCTGTACATACTTACCGACCTTAAAAATTATTATCAATCATAGAGAGGTATTTCATTATTATTGCCGTAATGCTCTATAAAGTAATCGTACTCATGATCCTTATTCCCGTCGCAAAGCTTTGGCAAACAGCTCTTGCGGTAATAACCCACCACCGTGCTGGTGCAGTTTTCGCCTGCCAATAATCCTGTGCTTGTGCAGTAATTCTGCACAACAATGTCAGGGTCTTGGGTAAACGCCTGAGGAGGATCGTTTTCCGTAACCTTTGTCATAACCTCGCCCCATACGGTAGCAATAGTTCTCCAGCCACTCCCTCTCGAAACAGGCTTGTGATTATCTCTGCTTATACGGTAAGCCGCCACATATTCGGGAGTAACTCCCACGAAGCTAAGGGTAGATTCATCGTTAGCCGTACCGGTTTTTCCCACTACCTCGATATTCTCAAGCTGAGCATGCCGGCCTGTACTCCATTCATCAGTAACCACTGCCCTCATAAGCCTGTTGGTGATATAGGCGGTATCCGAAGAGATAACTCTCTCACCTACGATATTTTGCTGCAATACGATTCTTCCTTCGTTGTCAACTACCTTAGAATAAAGATTAGGGTGATAGTACAGCCCCCCGTTGCCCACCATAGCATAAGCGGCACAAAGAGACGTAAGCGTAACGCCCTCCGTAATGGAACCCAACGCCAAAGGAGAGTAAGCCATATCGTTCACAGGGTCAAGGTTAAAGTGCAGCTTTTCGGAAAGCTGGTTATAAGCCTTCTGAAGCCCCACCCTGCTGAGAACATTTACCGCTATTGTGTTTATCGATCTGCCAACGCCGTACCATACGGGATAGTACATCCCGTCGCCGAAGTTGTTCTCCTCCTCGAAGTTATGAGGCCAGCGAATGGTATCGTCCTCCGGGTCGTATCCGAAGGTACCGTCAAAAGGACCCGAACCCATTGCCGAAGCGGGAATCTTTCCCGATATATCTCTGATTAGGGTTGAATAAGTTATAACATTGTTCTCGATTGCGGTGGAGTAAACCGCCAGCGGCTTTACCGTAGAACCGATAATCTGCGGGTCCATTGTGGCGCGGTTGAAACAGCCGTCCCCTTCCTTTTCCCCAAGACCGCCTACCAGCGCCAACACCGTGCCGCTGTGATTCATCAATACGAAGGAGCCTTGTATAAGGTTATTTCTCGCCGTCTCCACCTCATTTTCCGCCGTCGCGGGGTTGTCGACCACGGGAGTATCGTCATAGAAGCTGAGACACAGGTAAGGATCCTTGAACATTTCCTCTATCGTGTTTTGTATCTCGATGTCCATATTCAGGTAAGCCTTGAAGCCCCCCTTGTAGAACAGCGTTTGCGCTGCGTCATAGGTTATGCCTCTAAGCTCCGCTAAGTCCTTGATTATCTGATTGATAGCTGCGTCAACATACCAGTTCTGAGTTACCTCGTAGTCCCCGTTCCACTTATAGGGAACATACGCCTGCTCGTCTGTAACGCCCAATTCCTCCCAAGAGGTATTTTCATAATAAAGGTCGTCATTCTTATTGCTGTCGTCCTGAATACCGTAATACTCATTGTACCGCTCGTCCACATAACCGAAATCATCGCCCTTGACGGGACGGCGGAAGCGTACCTTCTCATTGACTGCGTCCTCATACTCCTTTGTGGTGATATAGCCGTAATCGTACATATTGTCAAGGGCGCGCATCTGATAAAACCGGCATCTTTCAAGGTCGGAGTAAGGGTTAAATTTAGTAGGAGAGCGTACAATGCCCGCTAAAATAGCCCCCTCCGCAATGGTAAGCTCCGAAGGCTCCTTGTCAAAATAAGTAAGCGAAGCGGAAGCGATTCCGTAAGTAGTGCCGCCGAATGCAATACGGTTAAGATAGCTCTCCAAAATATCCTGCTTGGAATATTTCTTTTCAAGCTCCAATGCACGGAATATCTCACGCAGCTTTCTGCCGATAGAGATTTCCTTATCCCCCGTTATATCACGCACTAACTGCTGAGTAATGGTAGAGCCGCCCTGCTCGCTGTCGGATACTAACATACGCACCGTAACCGCCACCGTTCTTCTCCAGTCCACCCCGTCATGCTCAAAGAAACGGGCGTCCTCCGCCGAGATGAAAGCGTCGATAACGTGCTGAGGAATGTCCTCTATGTCCACAAGCACACGGTTCTGATCCGAGCTTAGCTGCTTTATCTGCACCTCCTTGCCCTCCTTGTCATAGGCATAGATAAATGTAGAGGTGCTTAGCTCCGCCTCCTCAAGACTTACGTCAAAGTCAGTCTCGGCGAACTGTGTAATATAAAGCGCAAGACTTGTGATAATAATGCAGACTGCAATAACCACCACAAGCAGCATAGCCGAAATAGTAGTCCCGATAATTCCGAGACACTTCACCACCGCCTGCCCCGGCGTCACCTTGTCGTGAATGTCAAGCTTAACGCCCTTAGCCGGCTTCTTTTTCTTCTTTTCGGTTATGGGTTCCTCGCTTATTTTTACATACTTGACTTTTTTATCGTTATTCATAACTGTCATGACCTTCCTTTTATGATAGTATAACACATCTGAGAAAAAAAGTTAAGTCTTTTCTCAATATTTTCACAATATTCTGTCCTAAATTCTCATATTGGATAAATTTTGTTTAATCTGATTGACAAACGCTAAAAAAAATAGTATAATTTAACCAAATGAAACCACAAGTAAACCAAGAAAGGAACCTGCATATGAACAATCAATATAACCCCCAGCAGCAGCCGCAGCAGCAAATGCCGCAGCAGCCCCAGCCCCAGCAGTACCAACAGCAGCCCGGGCAGTACCGGCAGCAGCCCCAACCCCAACAGTACCAACAGCAATACATTCCCCCCAAGCCCATGGTAGACCCCGCTGTAGTCAAGAAACAGAAGAAGGACGCATTTGCTGCCCTTTCCGAAAAGACGGAAGCCTTTATGCAGGTAAATCCCATATTAAGATTTATAGCGCCTAATTCCGAAATGATTTCATACATAGCCACCGGCGTTTCTGCCTTATTGACAATTATTATGATGTGTTTGGGCAGATTTTCGATTGTATTTCCTTTAGTTGCTCTTATATTCGGCGCTCTTTCAATATCCAACAGAAAAAGAACCATTCTTCCTCTTGCGATTTCTGTTTCGAGCGTAGCGCTCTTCTCCTTCATCTGCCTTATTCACAGCATTATCTATATGGCGACCTCAATTTGGGCGCTCAGCGGCGGCTTCATAATCTCCTTCATCTTCTCTTTATTGGAATTGGGCGTTCTCGCCTACCTTACGACAGCCTGCTGGCTCCACTTTGCGGCTACCCTCCCTCCAAAAGCCTATCAGCCAATGCCCCAGCCCTACTACGGTCAGCCTCAGCAGCCCGCACCTCAGCCCATTCCCCAACCCGCACAGACTGCCCCCGCACCTCAGCCCATTCCCCAACCTGTGCAGGCTGCTCCCGCACCTCAGCCTATTCCCCAACCTGTGCAGGCTGCTCCCACACCTCAGCCTATTCCCCAACCTGTGCAAGCCGCACCCACGCCTCAGCCCGTTCAGCAGCCCTCACAGCAGCCTGCTGAGCCGACCACAAAAACTTGTGCCTCCTGCGGCACCTCCAATTCACCTGATGCGGCATTCTGCAAGGTTTGCGGAGCTAAGCTTAATTAAACCTTGATAATTAAAAAGTCCCCTTTTAAAAAGGGGATTTTTTAATATGCAGACATGATTTTGAAATGATTAGTCCAACTAAATTGTGTCACCATTGGTGACACTTTTTCATTATCCTTATAAAGCTCATAAAACTGCTTCATTCTGTAAAGTCCGTGACGGTTAAGCCCTTTTAAATCGGGATATTTTTCTGCAAAGAAATCAGCGGGCTTCTGCACAAAGGCGTCTCCGTATTCAGCGTTTTGAGACTGACGGCTTATATATTCACCAATATCACGATACATCAATCCCTTAAAATATAGGCTCACGCTTTTCTATATTCATAGTATATCACAATTTTACAAAATCTACAAGTGAGCCTCCGAATATTTCCCGCTTTCATAAAGACACAACTGCCGAGCCCTCCGTATTGCTTATATAATCGCAAAACGCTTTGCTTTCTACCCCTTTCAAATAGCTTTTAAAAAACAAAACCCCCGATGAACGGGGGTTTGTTTAATGTTAAGCCGTTAAAGCTTATTTTGTTTAAGTATCATCTATAACTTATGCAGATATAGTTACATGGAATACGAATGTAGAAGTCTTACCCATGCTTGTAGCAGTAACAGTCAAATCGCTTGAAGTGCCAGAAGGATTAGCGTTAACCTTGAATTTATTATCTGCGGAACCTTCTGCAACTAATTCTCCAGCAGGAGCCCATGTAAGTGTAGCATCAGCGGGATCAAGACCAGTCAAATCAAATGTTAAAACGTCATTTCTTCCAGCGCCTGTTACAGCAACATCCCACTCAGTTGTCTTGCCGGATGTTTGAGTAACGGTTACGCCCTGATTGTTGTCACCTGTAACATCAACACCAGTAATTTTAGGAGCAACAGGAGCCTTGTTAGCAACTGCGTCGATTACGAATGCGAAAGGAGTATCAATCTCGTCAGTAACATCAGCCCAAGGAGTTGTAGGATTGGTAGCAGACTGACCGGTAATTCTTACATAACCTTCGCCATTAACTGCTCCTGACTTACCGCCGACAAAGAGAATCTTCTGAGAAGTTTCCTTGGTTCCAAGAATCATCATGCTGGTAGGATTCTTAGCGTCTGCGGGAGTCTTAGCCTTAGTAGCGTCAAAAGCTTCTGCCCAAGTACCATCGGTGCTGCCCTCAGCATACATAAAGATAGTGTTGGTCTTTTCAGTATCAACGTCCTTAATTGCAACAGTACCAACCTTGATAGCCTTGCTTGCTGTATAAGCGGTTATTTTAAGAGTGCCGGCAGTAACCTTCTCAGTAGCACCGGTGCCGCTTACTTTTTCAGCAACATAAGTACCGGTTAAAATATAGCCGTCGCCGTCAACGATCGTCTTGTTATCGGTAAGAACATAGAAATCATTTGCAGCGGTGCTGTTTGTAATAACAGTAGTTGAACCCTTTGCGGGAGCAGGAGTGGTTGCGCCGGTATTGTCGATGTGCACAGCATAAGTGCTTGAATCAGTTTTATCAAAGCCTGCGCTCTTAACCTTTGTCTGGAACATTCCCTTTACGCCAACGGTAATTGCACAGTCTGATGCGTTCTCAATATGCATAGGTGTGGTAATTACTGTGTCGTAGCTTAATTCAGAGCCGTCTTGTGCTGCACTGACATCAATAGGAAGTCTGTAAGGGTTAACCATTACCTCAGTAGTAGAAGGAATGGTTACATCAAGCTGGGGCTTTTCAACATTTGCCTGTACCTCAACAGGTACTGCGCCAACGCCGGTAATCTGAGTAGTATCAGCAGCGAATGCGGGAACAGCAGATGAAATTGCGCATGTGCTTGCCAAAATGGCTGCAAAAATTCTCTTTTTCATTTTTTGATCCTCCATGATTAAAGTTTTTTTATTTCTGAAATCATCCTTTAACCTGCAAGGTGATTTGAACACTCGTTTGAGCCTTGATAGTAGAGTGATCCTCATCAACCTGAGTTAGGACAAGAACAGCCTCGTATGTTCCGGGTTCTAATTCTACTTCTGATTTAAACTCTTTAATTGCCGATCCCGGAGGTATTAAGCCTGTCACAAAAACTCTTTGTGACAATGTATTGTCTAAGTACATATCTAAGTACATATCGTACTTATTTTTTGCGGAATTTCCAAGGGAGCATTTAAAATTAACTCCGTCCTCGCTTTCTGCCCAGTTGTTAAATAATAAACTGATATATCCGTCCTTTGTCTTTTGAAGAGCTTCATTGTATTTTTCCTGCAAGGTCTTTTGATCTATTGCAATTATACCTTGCTGATAATTAAATTTCCCGTCCGAAAAAACGCTGTTGTTATTACCGGCGGGCTCATTCTCCTTATTAACCAAAAGCAGCGTAATAACCGTAGCCAGCCCTGCCACAACCAACACGCCGATTATTATAATTATGATTAAGAGCGCCTTATTATTATTCTTCTCACTCTCAGCAGCCATTATCAACTTCTCCTTATCCTACATATCCGCCTTGGGATTTATTGCCTTTTCGTTCTCCCAAGCCTTGCTTTTATCTCTTTTTCTGTGTTGCTAAAAGAATACCATATTTTTCCGGTAATTTCAACCCCTTAAGTGTACAAAAAACCGAGTTCTTTTTGGTTAAGTTTCACTAATCGGAAAAATGTAACCGACAATATACAACAACGGCTTCTTGACCGAAAAGGCTTTAAAACAGACGTCTTTTTGGTCTGCAATATGTAATTTTTATTTTCCTGTCTGATTTCTGTAAATTATATCGTCCGTCAGCAATAAAACTTTAGCACTTTTTTCAAAAAATTTTTATTTTTTTCAAAATTTTCCTTTACGTATGGGATAAACCCCCGCAAATTAAGGCTTTGCCGTCAATCCTCGGTCAAAGGAAAAAACCATGGCAAACGGCGTTCCTTGACTATTGCTGTTACATCAGCCAAGTAACGCCGTTATTCTTCTCAAATCATTTTTGCGCGGCTGCAAACTGCTTTTCGTCATTCTGCACAGCCTTCCCTCCGCCCTGATTAGCCGTCACCGTATACTCCCTGACTCCTAAAACCGTCTCCCCGTCGATTTGCAGGGCGGTAGGTCTGTCAAACTTAACCGTAACGCTCTTTCCCTTAAGAATATCGATAACCTTAGTATGCTTAACATGCTCCCCTTTAAATATAGTAGGAAAAATAACAAGGGTCCGAAGCCTTCCCGAGCCGTAGAACACCATAGAAGAAACAGTATCGTTTTTAAGCCTGTCCTGCTCCGGCGTAGGCATAATTCCGCCGCCGTAGAACCGCCCGTTCATAGTCGGCACAAGCCAAGCCTTCCGATACTCCTTGGTTTTCCCGTCCACAGTAACGGTTGCATTAGCAGGCTTGTACTTCCCTAACATTCCTTTAATAGCGATTGCGGTATAGTCAACCTTCCTGCCGGGAATCTGCCTTAGCCTATCCCCCTCCTCGCAGCAATACCCGTCTATCCCGTAACCGATGCCGTTGATAAATTTCTGTGTCCTTCCGTTTACCGTAACCGAGGGAAGCTTCACAATGTACTTATTTATTTTGATAGGAGCATCGCCCTTCTTCCCGCCAATATCGAGAAGAAAGTCGTTTCCCGTTCCCGTTGCGAAATAATAAATCTCTCTGTTCACAAAAAAGCTTTCCGGAACGTCGTTTACAAATCGGTTAAGCGTCCCGTCTCCTCCGCTTATTACCAAAATGTTTTCCTCGGGAAGCTTCTCAAAAAATTCAGCGTAGCTTTTTATCTCGGTCATATCCTCGTATGTAACGGTGTTACCGGTTAAGATTCCGTCTAACCTTCTCGATTCCTCAGCGCCCCTTCCGTTTCCCGCCAAAGGATTGAACAACACAGTGTATACAGCCATAAGCTTTTACCTCGCATTAAAAAATATTTATTCTCCCAACACCGAAAGCAGACCTTCTCTGACTCTCTCTCCGATTTCTCCGGTTTTTGCGGCAGCGACCTCTTCGGCGGTAATCACGTCCACAATATCAACATAAACAGTAGTCGACCGAAGCGGAAAATTTTTCTTAATAAGCTCCGTCCCCCGCATTGCAACAACCGCGATAGGAACCTCAGCATCCTTTGCTATCTTAAAAACCCCGTTGTGAAAGGGCAGCAGCTTGCAGTCTCTGCTTCTTGTACCCTCGGGATAAATTCCCACCGAGGCTCTGTCCTCCTTAATCATAAGCGCCGCTTTTTTCAGCGTTTTCATGGCGTTTCTCGGATTCGTTCTGTCGATTGCCATAAAACAACAGCGTCTTATTATCCGACCGAACCAAGGTATCTTAAAATTTTCCGGCTTGGAAACAAAAGAGAGGTTGCTTCTTTTCCTGAATAAGGTCCAAGCTGTAATCGGGTCAAAATTTGAACGGTGGTTTCCTACCAACAGGAACCGACCCGACTCCGGTACCTTATCCCAACCCGTAACAACAAACTTTACCCTTGCCGCCTTAAACACAAACAAAGAGGAAGTATTGAGCAAGCCCCGGTAAAACGGGCTTTCAGCATCATACTCTTTCTTAACGTCAATCGGCAGTGTGACAGCAGTCAAAAACAAAAACGGAACGACGAACACCGCCAGCACTGCCGATACAATAATTAACGCCGTTTTAATATTAGTCTCTCCTTCCGCCATATCAGTAAATACTTTATCAGATATTGTAACATATTTCGACAAAATATGCAAGTGAGAAAAATTGGTTATCACGAAAATCAATTTCATATTTCTTAGAGAAAAAGTTATAATACTATTTCTACTTTAAAAACGTTCTTTGAACGTTTTTAAAACGGAATTAGTATAAATTTTAAAAATTGATTTCTGTAACAAAAAGCAACCCCCCGCACCGGCTAACCGCAGGTGCGGGGAATTTTACTTTTATTTAGGATAAAGTTAAAAATCCTTATTTGAGCGCTGCCTGTGCAGGTGGAGTATTAGGGATAAGTTTTTGGCAAACAGCGGATTATTGCG
>CAYMFX010000055.1:0-13343 GCA_964389845.1 uncultured Ruminiclostridium sp. | reverse complement strand
AACAGAAAAAACCGGGATTTTTGGGTTTATTAAAGGGCTATTCAGGTGAAGGAAAAACATTCATTACATAAAGTCCTTTTATCGCTTTTATGATATTATAACTGTTATGTTAGTTGGAAAGTAATATGTGCAATATTAAGAACCTGCCCAATAAGACAATAGCGTTGGGCAGGTTCTATGAATGATAGCCGTTATGCGCGTGCTAATCCGTCTACGCTGAGAACAACTCCGGTTATATAGCTTGCCTTATCGCTTGCCAAGAATACAAACGCATTGGCAATATCCTCAGGTTCTCCTATTCTTCTCAAAGGAATGGAGTTGATAAGAGGCGTAATCATTTCTTTCGGAAGAGCCTTTACCATGTCGGTATTGGTGATTCCCGGAGCAACTGCGTTTACTCTTATTCCAAAGGGAGCAAGCTCTCTTGCAAGGGAAAGCGTGAATCCGTTTACCGCAAACTTGCTGGTAGGGTATGCTACTCCCGAGGGCTGCCCGTAAATGCTTACCATACTGCTGGTGTTCAGTATAACGCCGCTGCCCCGTGCTTTCATTCCGTCAACTACGCTGCGGCTGCAATTAAATACAGCTTTAACGTTAAGATCCATTGTCTTTTCAAACATTTCCTCTGTGTAAGAGGTGAAGGGTTCTTTTGCGGAAATGCCCGCATTGTTTACCAAAATATCAATTTTCCCGTATTCATCGGCAACCTTGTCAAATGCCGCCTTAACGTCCTCGTATTTGGTAAGATCGGGATATATACCGCTTACCTTCCACCCGGGATTTTCATCTTTAAGCGCTTTAACGGCTTTTTCTGCGGATTCGGCTCTTGAACCGCACAAAACCACCGTCGCACCCTCCTTTAAAAATTCCTTTACGATAGAAAATCCAATACCTCTTGTTCCGCCTGTAACAATAGCGACTTTGTTTTCCAACTGCATAATGCTTACATCTCCTTTTTAATTTATTCCGTCGGGTCTCCCCGTCTTGCGGTTTGTGCGAAATATGTCAGCCAAAGCATAAGCCTTGAGGGAACAGCTTTTGAGAGAAAAGCAAGAACCTTGATTTCGTTTCCGGGAATTATTATCGTCTTTCCGGCAAACATCTGATGCAAGGAATATTTTACAACCTTGTAGGGTGAAGCGCCGCTCAATGCAAACTCCGCCCCTGCCACCTGATTAAATTCGGTTTTCACGGGACCGGGACAAAGCGCTCCCACATAGACGTTTGTTTTATCACGCTTAAGCTCCTCATTAAGAGCCTTTGTAAGCTGAAGCACATAGTTTTTGCTGGCGTAGTAGGTAGCCATTAAAGGACCCGCCAAATATCCCGCAATTGAGGCAACGTTCAGAATATACCCGTAATTGCGGCGGCGGAAGTCCTTCACAAAAAGCTTTGTCAGAATATGAACAGCCTTTATGTTGAGGTCTATCATTTCCAATTCACGCTCAAGGCTTGTGTCGGTGAACCTGCCGAAAAGCCCGAAGCCCGCATTGTTGATAACTATATCAATATTAAGATTCTTAACCTCTTCATAAAGCGCTCTGCATTGTGCTTCCTCGGTGAGGTCATAGCTTAAAAGCTTTATTTTAACGTCGTATTTTTTTTGCAGCTCTTTTTTTAAGCAAATCAATCTGTCCTTGCGTCTTGCGATAAGAATAAGATTAAAACCCATTTCCGCAAGCTGTCCGGCAAATTCTTCGCCTATTCCTGAGCTTGCGCCTGTTATCAGCGCTATCATAATACTGCACCTCTTTTTTATTTCACAGCCTTAAAAAATTCTTCAATCTGAGGCTGAGTCATATCGTCGCCTTGTCCTTGGTCGGACATCTTGGAAATCCTTGTGTCAATGGGAAGGCGGCAAACGTTGCTTATACCGAATTTCTTTGCGGTTGCTTCAATGCGGCTTTCGCCGAAAATGCTGTGTTCCTTGCCGCACCCGTCGCATTTGAAATAGCTCATATTTTCCACAATGCCGAGTATGGGAATGTTCATGGTCTTTGCCATATTGACCGCCTTTTCCACGATCATGGAAACCAGCTCCTGAGGACTTGTCACAACAATAATTCCGTCAACGGGTATGGACTGAAATACGGTCAAGGGTACGTCTCCGGTTCCGGGAGGCATATCTATAAACATATAGTCCACATCGCCCCAGATAACGTCGGTCCAGAATTGCTTCACCATTCCCGCTATAACAGGTCCTCTCCAGATAACGGGATCGGTGGTTTTTTCAAGCAAAAGGTTCAAAGACATTATCTTAATGCCTTTTTTTGTGTTTACGGGGATAATTCCGTTTTCATCTCCGTATGCACGATTAGAAAGACCGAATATCTGAGGGATTGAGGGTCCTGTTACATCTGCGTCAAGAACGGCGGTGCTGTTTCCGCTTTTATTGGATTCAGCGGCAAGCATTGAGGTCACCATGCTTTTTCCTACTCCGCCTTTTCCGCTTACGACCGCAATTATTTTTTTAATGTGTGAAAGCTCATGCGGCTTTTCTCTGAAATCCTGAGGCGCTGTTCTTGAAGAGCAGCTTTCTCCGCATGAGGAACAATCGTGTGTACATTCACTCATTTTATTACTTCCTTTCAGTGTAAATTTTAATATTGATAATATTTTATCAGATATTTTCGCCGCTGTCAATATTTTCTGCATTTTCTTCATAAAATGCACTCAATTGACCGCAGGCGGCTTTTATGTTACCTCCAAACTCTCTTCTGAATATAGCGTTTATCCCTTCTTTTTTCAAAATGTCAAAAAAGCTGTCCGCATTCCTTGAACGCTTAAACTCGGAGGAAGAGGTTTCATTGTAGGGAATAAGGTTGACAAAGCAGTTAATGCCTCCAATCAGCGCCGCCAATTCCTTTGCCAGCTCTGTGCTGTCGTTTATGCCGTCTATCAATATATACTCAAAAGCAATGCGCTTGTTGTATTCCGAGGAGTAGCGTTTTACCGCGCCCATAAGCTCATCGAGGTTCCAGCGCTTGTTTACCGGCATAAGCCTGCTTCTCAATTCGTCGTTGGGAGCGTGAAGACTTATTGCCAAATTAAAATCGGCGTTTATTTCGGGCAGGCGGTTAATTTCCGGCACAATTCCGCAGGTGGAAAGAGTAATGCGGCGTTCTCCGTAGGCAAGACCATAGGGTGAAGAAATTATTTCAAGAAAGCTCTTTACATTGTCAAAATTATCCAGCGGTTCGCCTATTCCCATTACAGATATGTGAGCGACAGGGGCGGTTTCGGATATAAACAGTATCTGTTCAACCATTTCTCCCGCTGTCAGATTTCGGCGCTTCCTGAGCTTTCCGCTTTGACAGAAGGAGCAGTTCATTGAACAGCCAACCTGTGTTGAAACGCACAGACCCGAGCCGTATTGATGCTTCATAAGAACGGTTTCGGTTTTACTGCCGTCGGGAAAACCGAGAAGAGCCTTTACCGTTTCATTGTCCCCGTTAAGCGCAATGATTTTCGGGTGCGGGAATATAAAATCATCTTTAATTTGCAGTTTTGTTTTTTCGCCTAATTCCTCAATGTTTTCAACAGGTAATTTTTTTCTGTATACAGATTTAAAAAGTATTTGAGCCTTAGCTTTATTTTGTCCATTTGAAATAAAGTAATTCTCCAATTCGGAAAGAGTGAGGTCGTAAAAGTTCATAAAGACACCTCTTTGTAATGCAATAAATTTATTATAATGCTTTTTTTATGATTTTGCAATAGCGGGCTTGAAGTTTGAACGCTTTTATGGTAAAATGATGTAAAGAAAAAAATATTTTGTAAGGAAGGTAAAAAAATGAACAGTGAAATTCGTGATATAAATCTTTGGGAAAGCGGAAGCCGCAAAATTCAGTGGGTAAAGAACAATATGCCCCTTCTCAGAAGCATTGAAGAGGAGTTTTCCGAAACAAAGCCCTTTAAAGGCATCAAGGTTGCCCTGTCGGTTCATCTTGAGGCTAAAACCGCTTATTTGTGCAAGGTTTTGGCGGCAGGAGGAGCGGAAATGTTTATAACAGGCAGCAATCCGCTGTCTACTCAGGACGATGTGGCGGCGGCGCTTGTCCATGACGGTCTTAACGTTTTCGCTTGGTACAACTCAAATGAGGAGGAATATCACCGTCATATTTCCCGGGTAATCGAAGCTGCTCCCAACATTATAATCGACGACGGGGGAGATTTGGTTCACCTTATTCATAATGAGTATCCGCAGCTTATAGATAACGTAATCGGCGGCTGTGAGGAAACAACCACCGGCATTATCCGACTTAAGGCTATGGACAAGGCGGGGAAGCTTAAATTCCCCATGGTGCTTGTAAATGACGCAGACTGCAAGCATTTGTTCGATAACAGATACGGTACCGGTCAGTCTGTTTGGGACGGCATTAACCGCACCACGAACCTTATCGTTGCAGGCAAAAATGTAGTTGTAGCAGGCTATGGCTGGTGCGGCAAGGGTGTTGCAATGAGAGCCAAGGGCTTAGGCGCTTCCGTTATCGTTACCGAGGTTAATCCCATTAAGGCTATGGAAGCGGTAATGGACGGATTTAAGGTTATGAAGATGACCGAAGCCGCTAAAATTGGCGATTTCTTTGTTACGGTTACCGGCTGCAGCGGAGTTATCTGCGAGGACAGCTTCAGGGTAATGAAGGACAACGCCATTTGCTGCAATGCAGGACATTTTGACGTAGAGGTTGACGTGGCGGGACTTAAGAAGATTGCCAAGGAAAGTCACCTTGCAAGAAACAACATTATGTGCTACACATTAGAGGACGGCAGAAGAATTAACGTTATCGCCGAGGGCAGACTTGTGAATTTGGCTGCAGGGGACGGACACCCGGCGGAGATTATGGATATGAGCTTTGCCATTCAGCTCCTTTCCGCTCTTTATCTTGTACAGCATAAGGGTCAGCTTAATGAAAAAATTATCAATGTTCCCAAGGAGATTGATAACGAGGTTGCGGAGCGTAAGCTTAAATTCTGGGGTATTGAGATTGACAGGCTTACCGAGGAACAGATAGAGTATCTTAATGCGTCTGAATAAAGACATAAAGCTTTACTGAAATCACTTCACAATACTTTTATGGCATCAGGAAAGGAAAAGCTAATGCAAAAGGAATATTATTTACCCCTTTCGGATATTATTGACGAATATTCTCTTGAAACAATTTACTGCCCTCGGAATCCAAGGGAAATCAGGATAAAAAACAACGATGTTAATCGCCCCGGATTGCAGCTGGCGGGATTTTACGAATATTTTGACAGCACCCGCATACAGATTGCGGGTAAGGCTGAGTTTGCTTTTATGGAACAGCTTTCCGAGGAAAAGAGAATATCGGCTTTTGCTAACCTGTTTTCTCAGCAGCCTCCCGCATTTATTGTTACAAGAGATTTGGAGCTTTTTCCCGAAATCGAGGGACTTGCAAGGGAAAACGAAGTGCCTTTATTCAGAACTAAGGCAAGTACCTCGGAATTTATGTCGGCGCTTATTGCATTTTTGAATTTGCGGCTTGCTCCGAGAATAACACGTCACGGAGTTTTGATTGAGATATACGGCGAAGGCGTTCTGATTCTCGGCGACAGCGGAGTAGGTAAGAGCGAAACGGCTATTGAGCTTGTAAAAAGAGGTCACCGCCTTGTAGCCGACGACGCTGTTGAAATTCGCCGCACATCCAATATTACACTTGTGGGAAGTTCTCCCGATAATATCCGTCACTTTTTGGAGCTGAGAGGAATAGGTATAATCAATGCCCGCCAGCTTTTCGGTATCGGTGCGGTTAAGGTAACCGAGAAAATCGATATGGTGGTGGAAATGGAGATATGGAATCCCGAAAAGGTGTATGACCGTATGGGTGTGGACAATAACTATATGTCCATTCTCGGCGTTAAGGTACCTTATCTTACTCTTCCCGTAAAGCCCGGACGTAACCTTGCAGTTATTCTTGAGGTTGCCGCTATGAATAACCGTCAGAAGAAAATGGGATACAATGCAGCTCAGGATCTTTTGGACAAATTGGGGCTTGATATGGACAGCGACGATAATATAACGGATATTACCTAAGGAGCATTTATGCTGATAGATGAGGAAAAATTTACGCTGAACGGTCATGAAATTCTGCTTCGCAATGCGAAAGCGGGAGACGCCGAAATGATGATAGATTGTTTGCGTACTGTCAGCGGCGAAACAAGATTTCTCAGCAGGGAAGCAGACGAAATTAAGTTTTCGGCGGAACAAGAGATTAGCTTTATTGAGCGGCATAATAATTCACCAAGAGACTTGATTATTCTTGCATTTGTTGACGGCGAGTATGCGGGAAGCTTCTCCTACGACACTAATCCGGTAAGCAGGAGAAATGCTCACAGAGCGCAATTGGGAATAGCGCTGTTTCAGAAATATACCGGCATGGGACTTGGCAAGGTGTTGATGAGCAGATTGCTCAGATATGCTAAGGAAAGCGGCTTTGAACAGTTGGAGCTTACCGTGGTGAGCATTAATGAACGGGCGGTAAGGCTATACAAAAGCTTTGGTTTCCAAGAGTGCGGACGCATTCCGGGTGCAAACAAATATGACGACGGTACTTATTCGGATAATATATTTATGATAAAGAAGCTGTAATTTACGAAAGGAAGTATTGATTTAACGATGAAGCTCATTGCGGATTTACACACACATACCCTTGCTTCGGGTCACGCTTATTCCACTGTTACGGAGAATACGGTTCAGGCGGAAAAAGCGGGGCTTAAAATGATGGCGGTAACGGATCACGGTCCGCAAATGGAGGATACGCCCCATATCTGGCACCACCATAACTTAAGCTGCCTGCCGAGGATAATTAACAATGTGTTTATTCTTCATGGCATTGAAGCGGATATTATCGACAACAAGGGCGGCTTGGACATAGACGGGGATTTGGCGGCTAAGCTTGATTGGATTGTGGCAAGCTATCATTGGGGAGAGGGAACGGTAAGCGAAATCACCGAATCCTATATAAGACTGCTTGCTAATCCTAATGTAAGCTGTATCGGACACAGCGATACTGCCCGTTATGCCTATGATATGAGAGAGGTGTGCAGGGCTTGTCATCAGTACGGCAAGGCTATGGAGCTTAATGTAGCCCGTATTCGTGATGAAAGACGCATAGAGTCAAGAGAGTTTTACAAAAAGCTGCTTACCGTTTGCGCTGAGGAGGAGGCGTTTGTGGTTGTCAATACCGACTCCCATTTCTGGAGTACAATCGGGGATTTCGAGCCTGCCGAAAAGATAATTTCTGAGGTAGGTTTTCCCGAAGGGCTGATTCTTAACGCAAATGAGGACAATGTAAAAGAGTTTGTTATCCGAAAGAACGGAGCGGACATTTTTATTTGAGAAAAAAGCCGGTTCTTTTTTCGTTAAAATCGTCATTGTCCATAAATCATAAAAAACTTAGGAGAAAATATATATGTTTAATATAGGCATCGATCTTGGAGGAACAAACATCAAGGCGGGTATTGTTGACGAAAATTATAAGATAGTGGCTGCCGCAAGCGTAAAGACGAATCTGCCCCGCCCTGCCGAGGGGATAGTGGACGGAATATGCGAGGCGGTTGACATTGCCCTTAAAAAAGCGGATATTAAGCTTGACGATATTGCGGCGGTGGGAATCGGAACTCCCGGCTCCGCCAACAGAGAAACGGGAGAGGTTCTTTACAGCAATAATTTGGGATTTAAGAACACGCCTTTGGGTGATATGCTAAAGCAGCGGCTTGGAAAAAATATTTATGTTGAGAATGACGCTAATGCGGCTGCCTTCGGAGAATATCTTGCAGGCGGCGGCAAGGGCTACGAAAATGTGGTTGTTATAACATTGGGAACAGGCGTAGGCGGCGGCGTTATCATTGACGGAAAGATTTACACGGGCTTTAACTTCTGCGGCGCCGAGTTAGGTCACACCGTTATTGAGTACAACGGCAGACCCTGCACCTGCGGAAGAAAAGGCTGCTTTGAAGCCTATTCCAGCGCTACCGCTCTTATTACCGCTACCAAGAAAGCAATGGAGGAGAATAAAAGCAGCAGGCTTTGGGAAATAGCGGGAGGAGAAATTGAAAATGTGGACGGAAAAACCGCATTTGACGGTATGAGGGCAGGAGACGAGACGGCAATCGGCGTTGTGAAGGAATATATTGATTATCTTGGCTGCGGTCTTACAAATATGGCAAACATTTTTCAGCCGCAAATTCTTCTTATAGGCGGCGGTATCTGCAAGGAGGGCGAGAATCTTACCAAGCCCTTGCAGGAAATAATCGCTAAGGAGTGCTATTGCATTGATGAAAAGCTTTTGCCTAAGCTCGATATTTGCAAATTGGGCAATGACGCAGGAATAATCGGGGCAGCTTTCCTTTGCCGCTTGCATAAGTAAGAACAAGTTCTAATTTTAAACATTGGGGGTTTGGTTTGGATTACGGGTTTATTAAGGAAATTTGTAAAAAGCACGGCGGGGAATACAGGGAAAACGAGCCTTTGAGCGGATATACGACCTTCAGAATAGGCGGGCGCTGTCCAATTGCGGTTAAACCCAACAGCAGTGAATGTCTTTGTGAGATTTTGGCAGCATTTAAGAGGGAAAACGTTTCAAATCGAATTATGGGAAAGGGCAGTAACCTTCTTATTTCCGACAGCGGAATAACCGAGCCTGTAATTATGATTTCCTCCGATATGGGAAAAATCGAATTTTCGGAGGAGGGCATAGTAACCTGCGAAGCGGGCGCCTCGCTTATGTCTCTATGCAGAGAGGCAGCGGACAGAGGGCTTAGCGGTATTGAATTTGCATTCGGTATTCCGGGAAGCGTCGGAGGGGCTGTTTATATGAACGCCGGCGCATATGGCGGAGAGATGAAGGAAATAGTTTTAAGCTGTACTTATGCGGACGGCGAAGGCAGCCTGCATAAGATTTTTAATGAGGATATGGAGTTTTCCTATCGTCACAGCTTTTTTTGCGGCAAGCCTTTTGTAATAACGGAAATCGAACTAAAGCTTTCAAAAGGCGATAAGAAAGCAATTACGGAAAAAATGACCGAGCTTTTGGGAAAAAGGAAGGATAAACAGCCTTTGGAATATCCAAGCGCGGGAAGTACCTTTAAGCGTCCCGAGGGAGATTTTGCAGGCAGGCTTATTGAAGCGGCGGGACTCCGAGGATTTACTGTAGGAGGCGCGCAGGTCAGCGAGAAGCACTGCGGTTTTGTTGTAAACAGAGGCGGCGCAAGCTTTTACGACGTTATGGAGCTTATAAATCAGGTTAAAGAGTTGGTTTATCGGGATTCCGGCATAAAACTGGAATGCGAGGTCGTTATTTGGGAATAGATGCGTTCATGTGTTTATAGTGCTATGAACAACTGAACGCAGATATACAAGAAATACAAAATGAAGGGAAGTGCAGATTTTGGAATTTGTAATTATTACGGGGCAGTCGGGTTCGGGAAAGTCACAGACGGTGAATGTTCTTGAGGACGCAGGTTTTTTCTGTATTGACAATATGCCGCCGCAGCTTATTCCGAAGTTTGCGGAAATGTGCCGTGAAAACGGGACAATTGATAAAATAGCTATTGTTACCGATATACGCGGCGGCTCGCTGTTTCTTGACTTGCAGGAAAAAATAGGTGAGCTTAAGGCGGACGGAGTAGGCGCAAAGCTGCTTTTTGTAAGCGCAGAGCATGACGAAATAAAAAGGCGCTACAAGGAAACCAGAAGAAAACACCCGCTTCTTGACGTAGCCGAGGGGGATATTGATAAGGCGATTGATGCGGAGTACGATATTCTTACGCCTATCAGACTTGCGGCAGAGTATTTTATTGATACCACCCATATGACTACCACGAATTTGAGAGAAGCTGTTCGGAATTTATTTGTGGAAAATGTTTCCGACACGCTTCTTATAAGCTGCATAAGCTTTGGCTTTATGCACGGAATACCTGCCGAATCGGATTTGGTCTTTGACGTAAGGTGTATGCCCAATCCTTATTATGTTCCCGAATTAAAGGAATTTACGGGACTTGACAAATGCGTTCAGGATTTTGTGATGAGCAATGATGTTTCCAAGGAAATGCAAACCAAGATGTTTGATATGATCGACTTTCTCATTCCTCAGTATATTAAAGAGGGAAAAAGCCAATTAAGCATTTCCATAGGCTGCACCGGCGGAAAACACCGCAGCGTTACTTTTACTCAGCTCTTGTATTTGCATTTAAAGGAAAAGGGCTACAAGGTAAGGGTTCTGCACAGAGATGTAAACAAAGGAAAAAAATAAATTATGTCGTTTACAACAGATGTGAAAAATGAGTTATGCGGATTTTCGCTTTCACGAAAGCAGGAAAAAATTCTTCTTTACGGATTTATGTACTGTATGAATGAGCGAACCGAATACTTTACGGAGAGCGAAACCGTTAAAAATTATATAAGACAGATTGGTGGAGAAAGAAAAACCGCCGTCACATCTCAAAAAAGACGTGGACGTGACGGTTTTCTTGTTGATTTGAGCAAAATATACTTTGACAGAGGGGATTCTCTTATTAATCCCGATTACGTTGACGGAAAGGACGAGAATACGGGGCTGTTTTTGCGGGGAGCGTTTATTGCCTGCGGAGTAGTCGCCAATCCGAACAAGGAGTATCACCTTGAATTTTCGGTGGGCGATGAAGCAAGGTGCCGTGAAATAGGACGAGTTATCAGCGAAAGCGGAATGAATGCGAAAATATCCTCCAGAAAGGGGAATTATATTATTTACCTCAAGGACAGCGAGGGAATCAGCGATATTCTCACTTTTATCGGGGCAATGATAAGCTCAATGGAGATTATGAACGCCAAAATATACAAGGACGTGCGAAACAATGTGAACCGTGCGGTAAACTGTGAAGCCGCCAATATTGATAAAATTGTTGCGGCAAGCAGAAAACAAATTGAGGATATAGAGCTGATTGAAAAAACAAAAGGTCTCGGCTATCTCAGCGATGAGCTGAGAATCATTGCAGAGCTCAGGCGTGACAATGCGGAAATGTCATTAAGCGAGATAGGGAAGTTAGCGGTGCCCGAAATCAGCAGGAGCGGAGTTTATCACAGGCTCAAGAGAATCGGAGAGATTGCGGAAAAGCTGAGAGGTAATAATGAAACAAAATAAAATCTCACAGGCAGAAGCAATTCGTTATGATAAGATACAAAGACTTGCCGATTTGCTTAATACAAAAGACGAATTGACAGACGTTATTGCCAAAGCTCTGAATACTCCTTTTAATGTGGGAGGAAAAATAGTCGTTGACAATGACAGCATAACTATCGGAAATAAAACCTATGAGGCTTTGGATATTAAAAGGGTTACAATTAATACCGAAGGCTCAATTTCGATATTTGACCGATACGGCAAAAAAATTTGCGGTTGGAGCAGGCTTAATCTGTCCTGTAAAAACATTGAGCTTTTTTGCCTTTGGGTAAGAAAAAACGGCATTCCCGCCGAGGTGGTTTCGGGAAGGCACGAGAGAGTGCTGTTGGTTGGGATTTCTGTGCTTGTTACCACAATAATTGCTCTAATAAAAATATTAAAATACTTTCATGTATTTTAGACATAAATTACAGCTGGAAAGAGGTGAATAGCATGGGGTCGGATAATTTTGTGCATCTTCATGTGCATACTGAATACAGCCTGCTTGACGGCGCTTGCCGTATCAAGGACTTGGTTAAGCGTATCAAGGATTTAGGTCAGACAGCTTGCGCCATAACCGACCACGGCGTAATGTACGGCTGCGTTGAGTTTTACCGTGCTATGAAGGAAGCGGGACTAAAGCCTATTATCGGCTGCGAGGTTTACGTTGCTCCCCGTACACGTTTCGACAAGGAGGGAAAGCTTGATTCATCGCCTTATCATCTTATATTGCTTTGCGAAAACGAAATCGGTTACAGAAACCTTGTGCGGCTTGTGTCCGACGCTAATATAAACGGATTTTACAATAAGCCAAGATGCGACAGGGAAACGCTAAAAAAATATCACGAGGGGCTTATTTGCCTTTCCGCCTGCCTTTCGGGAGAGGTGGCAAGACGGTTGCTTCAGGACAATTACAGCGGCGCAAAGCAGACTGCTCTTGACTACCGTGAGATTTTCGGCGATGGAAACTACTTTCTTGAAATCCAGAACCACGGTCTCAGCGGACAGGAAAAAATCAATCCCTTTTTGTACAGGCTGTCTGAGGAAACGGGAATACCGTTAGCTGCCACAAACGACGCACATTATATTGACATCGAGGGAAGCGAGGATCAGAGAGTTCTTACCGCAATTTCCACCAACACCACTGTAAACGAGAAAAACCCTCTTAACTTCAATTCCAAGGAGCTTTATATCAAGTCCTCAGAGGAAATGTCAAAGCTGTTTTCTGAAGAAGCGATTGCCAATACCGTACGCATTGCCGAAAGGTGCAATTTTGATTTTGAGTTCGGAAAAATCAAGCTTCCCAAATACACAATAAAAAATGTTGACAACAACGCCGAATATTTTAAGAAGGCAGTGTGGAATGGGCTAAAGGAGCGTTACGGAAGTCCTGTGCCAAAGGAAGCAGTGGACAGAGCTAAGTATGAGCTTGATATAATTATCGGTATGGGGTATGTGGATTATTATCTTATTGTCGCCGATTTTATCGCTTTTGCAAGAAGCAGGGATATTCCCGTAGGACCGGGAAGAGGCTCGGGAGTAGGCAGTATCTGCGCCTATGCAATGAAAATAACGGGAATTGACCCATTGCGCTTTAATCTGCTGTTTGAGCGGTTTTTGAATCCCGAACGTGTTACCATGCCCGACTTCGATATTGACTTTTGCTATGTGAGAAGGCAGGAGGTCATTGACTACGTATCGGAAAAATATGGCGCAGACCATGTTGCTCAAATAATAACCTTTGGCACAATGGCGGCAAAGGCGGCTATCCGTGATGTGGGACGGGCTTTGGGAATGCCGTACAGCAAGGTTGACAGCGTAGCTAAAATGATACCCTTCAGCCTTAATCCTTCAATCGAGCGTTCGTTGAAGGAGGAAAAAGACCTTGACAATGCCGTAAAAAACGACCCTGAAATTGCAAGGCTTATAAATACGGCAATGAAAATAGAAGGAATGCCCCGACACGCATCAATGCACGCAGCGGGAATTGTTATTGCGCCTAAGGCGGTTACCGAGTTTGTGCCGGTTCAGAAATCGGACAGCTGTGTGGTAACTCAGTACACAATGACGGTTCTTGAACAGCTGGGGCTTCTCAAAATGGACTTTTTGGGGCTTCGCTATCTTACCGTTATTCACGACTGTGTGGAAAATGTAAGGCGTACCTTACCCGATTTTAACGTGGACAAA
>CAYMFX010000054.1:0-13379 GCA_964389845.1 uncultured Ruminiclostridium sp. | reverse complement strand
TCTCTGGTTGTGAACCTTAAGACCTGCCACACCTGAGTAAAGTGATTTCATCATAGCTTTATTGTCCTTTCTTCGGGACCCGCCGTGAATCGTATGTAATGCCGTTTATCAATCGTTCAAAACGGCGATATTTCCTTTCGGTCCAATATCGTCTTTATACGATTACAGTCGAGTCGATGTTTGTAAATACGTTTTGTTTTAAATCTGCCTGTGATACGGTTGTAATAACCTTGTTGTTCTCCACGCTTACTATATAAGCGGTGCTGTCTATCAGTACAAGGGATCTGCCGCAGCCCTTTTGTGCCGCTAATTCAACGCCCTTGTTAAGACGTTCGAGAGTGTCGTTTTCCGTAACGTCGATCTCTCTGCTTTCAAGCCTTTTAATGGCATGATTGCTGAACTGTACCTGACTTTTTCCCGCTATTAAGGTTCTCAGCTCGTCTGCAAAGGAATTGCCCTCCGAATTAAGCTTCGGCGCGGAATCGGTACTCGGCTTAACGCTTGTTTCAACAGGCTGACTTATAATGCTTTGATTTCTTGTTTGCAGAAATTCGTTAAGCAGCATAACTCTCGCCTCCATTCAGCTTCTTATGAAAATAAATTCATAAGCTCCTCCCTGTCTTCCATGACAGAGGTTTCTGTGCTTTCATTTTCTGTGTTAGTGTTTTCTGTTTTGTCATCGGGGTTTGTGGTTTCGGTTTTGGGGTTGCTTACGCTTACTATTTCGTCAAGACCTATTGAGAATCCGTCTACAACTACTCTGTACTCTCCGTCGACTATCTCAATGCTCTCAACAATACCCTCTGCGAAAACATCATTGCCGTTTTCATCGTTTGCCGGAACAAGAATGCTCTTGCCAATAAGACTTACCGCAAACGCCCCGTCATTCTTTATCAAATTGGCATTGCTGCTGCTTACGGCGTCGTTGTTCTGAACTTTTACAACGTCGTCAAGGGCAAAGGAAAGATCGTTTACAACTACACGGTACTCTCCGTCCTTATACTCCACGGTTTGAACAACGCCTTCGTCCAAAAGCTCTTCCCCGTCTGCGGTTGTACCCGTCACCATAATCTTTTTACCGATAAGGCTTACCGCATAAGTGCCGTCAGACCTTGAAATGCCTGCTGCTGCTGAAGAATCCGAAGAACCGCTTTGGTTTACATACATAACGTCCTTAAGGTCGTACTTCTTGCCGTTGACGGTGATTTTTACGTCCTCGTCCTCGCTTATGTCAACGTTTGTGACAACGCCCGTATCGGTTTTCTTTACCTTTTTCCCGTTTGCATCGGTTACGGTGCCTTCCATCGCTACAGTAACCGTCTTGCCCGCCAAGCTTGAAGCGTAGGAGACTGTGTTATAGTGTAAACTGTCGCTGTTTGTCTGAAGCGCCGTAAAGTTAGCTAACTGTGAAACAAATTCGGTGTTAGAGGTAGGCTCCAACGGATCCTGATTCGTCATTTCCGCCAACAAAAGCTGAAAAAACGTGTCGATTGATACAAGCCCCTTGTTTGAATCCTTCTCAAAGTATTCCGCATACTTACGTCTGGTCTCCTCTGCGCTGGTGGTAGGGGTGGTGTTGTTTCCCATATTGGGGTTATCAATTTTTGCCGGCATATTAACTCCTTTCCTATCCTCGGTTTAAAACCTAAGATATATTTTTGGCAGTGTCTTTAATCTTAACCGTCAGACTGCCTCTTTAAGAAGCTCCGAGAACTCTCCGTCCTTATCGGTTCCTTCTTCAATGTCATTTCTCACATAAGGATTTTTACTGCTGCCCTCATAGCTTTGCTGATGTCCGCCTGCCTGCTGTTCGGGACCGTAAACCACCTGATATTTTTCAAGCTGTGTTCCGCTGTCCTTTAACGCATCCTGCAAGCCTTCCATTCTCGAAGCCAGTATTTCCGCGGTTTCCTTGTTGTGAGCCGTAACGATTACGCTGATCTTACCCGCCTGTTCCGTTATCTTAAGCGTTATCCTGCCTAAGCTTTCGGGATTGAGGGTCATTACAAGAGCAACCGTTTTCTTTTCCTTAGGCGCATTGTTCAGAACCTCCGACGCTATCTGAGTTAATATCTGCTTAGCGTCCGCCTTGCCTTCAAAGGATTTAGCCACCGCCGTTTTATCGGTCTCAGCCGAATTAAGCGTCATTGAAGAAACTATCTTCGACTTTTCATCGAGAGTAACGTTTCTCCTATCCGAAGCGATTTTGCCCTTATTCCCGTTCTCCTCGTCGTCATCTTCTTCAACGGGAAGCTCTTCCTTTTCATTCTTCTCGGTGTCACCGAAAAGACGCTTTAGCTCCTCGAATTCGTCGCTGAAGCTTGGAGTTCTGATTTTTCCGTCACGGTTCGGCTTGTTTAAAACCTTATCCGCCTTGGCGTTAATATCCTCGGGGTTTTCACCGACCTTAGCGATATAAGCGGTATTTCCGTTTTCCGCCCTAACCGGCTTTCCCTCAACGGTCAGAAGCTTGTCAATTTTGTAAGCCCTGCCTGTATCACTTTCGGAATATTCCATAGGAACGCTTACAGCATATGCGGTTTGCGAAACCGCTGTTGTGTTTTGAGCAGCCGAAGCTTCTCTTGCGCTTGTTTTCTCGGCTTTCACTGTGTCGGCGTTTTGAGCATAATTTGCTTCAGCGCCCGACTCTGCTTTGGCAGCCTCGGCGACCTTAACGGGAGCAGCTTCATAAACGGTATCTTCATCGCTGTCTGTCGGATAATCGGCTCTTACCTCATCGATAAGATTTTCAATCATCTGTATCAGCAAGCCTAAATCTCCGCCCTTTTTCTGTCCGTCGGAAGCGTTTGTCTCTTCCTTATCGCCATTCTCGTCCTTATTCATCTTTTCAAGGAACTTCAAAAGGAATTCAAGTATTTTCTCCTCTAACTCCTCCGCCTGCTTGCCCGGGTCGCTCATTTCCGCTATTGCCATTGCCATAGCTTCCGCAAGCTTAGCCTTAAGCTGATCCAACGTGCTTGGGGTATCCTCGTTTCTTACATTCCGTGTGAATTTCGCAAAGGTTTCTTTAAAGCTGCCAAAAGCTTCGTTATGATAGCTTGACATACTGTCCATGCTCTCCTGCGGAACTCCTGTTTCGGCAGCAGCTTCGATAGGTCTGTCAAGGTCAAGAACGATTTCTTCCGTTTCCGAATAATCCTGAGCTGCAGTTATCACAGCCGTTAAATTATTCCACAAGGAAGCAACATTAGAAGCGATTTTCTCACTGTAAGCCGTGTCTGTTACGATTCCCTCAGCCGCCTTTTCAGCCTTATCGGTTATTGCCGCATACCCGATATTTTCTAACGGATTTGTAAAATCGGTTAAAGAAGCAGCGTCTGTTTTTTTCCGGAAGCCTTTAACGCTTTCCATAATGCGGTTAAAGTTGATTTGCGGCAAAGCATTGTTTGTCTGAGGCTTTGCAATAGGCTCTGCTGTAATCTCCCGATTCTCTTCTGCGTCAACGTTGGGAATTGCCGCAGCCTTAGCTTCGGTGTTGTTTTCCGAATTGACTAAATTGCCGAGAATATGGTTTAAGTCTATTGTCGGAGCAGAATTGCTTGTGCTGCCCAAAAATGTTTTCCCGCTTAAATCGGTCTCTGTGATTGCGGAAACCTTTTCCGAATCATTTATTTCAGCATTGGGCTTGCCGCCTCCCAAAATTGAGGGCTGAACATTGTTCAGAACTTCTTTCTCCGCCAATTGGTCTCCGTTATAATCCACAGTTTCAATACCAATAAGCTTTGACTTATTAATCGGAGCGAATACCTCAGCCAACTTGGACAAATTAACCCTTGGAGCTTTTGTTGCAGCAAACTCGTCTGCCTTATCATCGGAAACATTCTTCCCAATCAAATCGGAAATTTTATCCCTTAAAGCATTTGCCTCAACAAGCTCAGCCGCCTTGTCATTCGGAACATTTGTTCTATCCGAATCCGCCTTTTTAACATTCCCGATGCTTATTACCGCCTCGGTTTCCGTTGCCTCGGAAGCATTATTATCAGCCAAATAGGTTTTGCCTAAGCCCGTAACCATGTCAGCGCCAACAAGGTTCGAAACAACTTCGCCATTAGCAGAATTCTCGTTTCCTTCCGACTTTCCGATAAATTCGCCTACTCGTTCAAGAATACGGTTTAAATCTAACATAGGCTGTTTCTTGGGAATATCAGCATTCAAAGACTTTTGGTTCTGCAATTCGGAAAATTCCTTATCGGCATTGCCAACCGTTTGTCCAGCCTTTGTTTCGCTGACAGCCAAAGTCTTATCGGTCTCGGCTTCAGCGCTGTTTTGGGCTTTAACGCTCACTTCCTGTCCGTTTCCCGAATATGTACCCGCATTATCGGTTGAAACGGCTTTAGCCTTAGAATCTGTCTCCGCCTTTACGTTGTCCGAAAACCTGACCTGAGTTTTCTCCGTTTCCCGTGTTTGTACTGCTTCGGTTCTTCGAGCTGAACTTGGGCTTGAACCCGAACTCTGAGCCAAATCCCGATTTATCAAATCCGACTGTTTTCCCGAATCTGTTCCGTTAGCTCTTCTGAGACTGAACGCAAAATCCGATTCCGAACCCGAACCCGAACCATTAGAGCCGCTTTCCGACCTCGCCATGGGGAAAAACGAATTAACCTTCATCTCTGTCATATCTTTTTCACCTCCTTTCAAGAAATTAAATCTCACCTGAGAAAATATATTGAAAGGGAATGACTCCCGTTCAATCGGACATAGGTAGACCAAGTATAATAGTCACTATTTAATTATACACGTCAAGCATAAAAAAGTCAATAAATTCCCGATAAAAAAATGTAAACTTTGACAATTTTTTATTATCGCCCATTGTTAAGGCATTCATAAAGGGTAATAATTCAAATTACACTGTCCCTGCAATAATCGGTAACATCGGTACCAAGCTTATCATACAGCTCTCTTACCCTTATTCTCTTCTCCATTATAGCCTTAAGCTCACTGTCGGTAACTCCGATAAACTCAACAAACTCAACCTTTCCGTTAGGCGTATTGAGGGTGTTCACCGACGGATCGTTTATCGTGATGAATCCGGTAAGCTTTGACTTCTGCTCTCGGTCTATCCCCTCTGTCTGTCCCGTGTAAACATACTCGTTGGGAAGGAACAGCTCACCGTTCTCAAAGGTCAGTCTTGCTATATTCTGAAGATTGTTCCGAACGCAGAGTATCTCCTGCTCCAAATCCTCAAATCCCGCTTTTTTAAGCTTAAAGGTAAATTCCATTCCGTAACCGCTGTATTCCAAATCCTTGCTCTCCTTTTCATACAGCTCGGAAAGCCCGTAGCTCACGAAATGCCAATAATCCCCGCCGTCATAAACGCTTATGCCGTCCAACGGGTCGGGTCCTCCCAACATCCACCTGATAAGGCAGCCGTAGTGCATCGGGTTTACCTGCTCAGGATAAATCCTCTCAAACTCCGCCGTGATTGCGTCCCAGCCGGAAGCGTTTATTTCCTCGTCCAAATGCACGTTTTCCGTTTTGAGTATCTTCTTTTCTTCTTTTGCGGGGGCATTTTCCTTTTGCTTATCTCCGCCTTTATCTTTTTTTCCGAACAGTCCCATAATAATTATCCTCTTCTCTTTTCATCGGTTTTTTTGCATTTTAGCTTCTTAACAAAATCACCATGCCGAAATTTATATATCAGCCGCCGCCTGCTTCCCCGCTCCGAAAAATTCCTCAATAAAGCTTTCGTTTTCCTTAAGCTCCTGCTGTTTGTACTCCTCAAGCTGATGCTCCTCCAGCTTCTCCATTTTCTTGACCTCTTGAGTAGCCTCTATAACCTCCTGAAGCTTATTTTCAATTTCCTTGTTCTTCTCGCCGATTTCAGCCCGCTTTATTTCAAGCTCCTGCTTCTTAAAGGTCAAATACCTGTTGGCAACGGAAATTTCATTGGGATAAGCGCCCTTTCTGTACAGCCTTCTCAGCTCCTCACTTTTAGCGGCAATAGCCCTACATATCTCCAGTTCCTGCTTTTCAAGCTCGGTAAGCTGTGCTCGCAGCGCTGCTAAGTCGTTCTTTTCCATTTCCTCAATTTGTATGCGGTACTGCTTTATTCTATCCAAAGTAAACTGAAATTTTTTCATAATCTTTTCCCTTAACTTACCGCTTCCTTCAACAGCCTTATGGTATCGGGCAAGTCAAAGGATTCGTCAACCCCCTGCATCAAAAAACCGTTTATCTTATCAATCTTTGCAATAGCCTCGTCAAGCTTGGGGTTGGTTCCGTGCTTATAAGCGCCGATATTGATAAGGTCCTCGTTAGTGGTGTATAAAGCAAGCAGATTTCTAAGCTTCCCCGCCGCATCCTTATGCTCCTTATCACATATAATGCTCATCAAACGGCTTATACTTGGGAGAATGTCAATAGCGGGATAGTGATTCTGAGCCGCAATCTTTCTCGACAGTACAATATGCCCGTCAATAATTCCTCTTACCGTATCGGAAATAGGCTCGTTGGTATCGTCCCCTTCAACAAGCACTGCGTAAATTCCCGTAATGCTGCCTCCCTCAAAGCACCCCGCTCTTTCCAGCAGCCTCGGCATATCGCTGTAAATGGAGCTCGTATATCCTCTCATAATTGGCGGCTCGCCGATAGACAGTCCCACGTCTCTTCTCGCCATTGCAAAACGTGTAAGATTATCCATCATCAGTAGCACGTCCTTGCCCTGCTGCATAAAGTATTCGGCAATGGCGGTGGCGGTCAGGGGACACTTGCTTCTCATCATAGCCGGCTGGTCGCTGGTGGCAACCACCACCACCGACCTTCTCATTCCCTCTTCCCCTAAATCATTTTCAATAAACTCCCTTACCTCACGTCCTCGCTCTCCCACAAGGGCAATTACGTTCAAGTCCGCCTTGACCTTTTTGGCAATCATTCCCATAAGTGTACTTTTGCCAACGCCTGAGCCTGCGAAAATTCCGATTCTCTGCCCCTTGCCCAACGTGCAAAGCCCGTCAATCGCCTTAACTCCAAGCTCTAACGGCTCCGATATTTTAGGTCTTGCCAAAGGATTGACCGGAATGCCCGAAATCGGCATTTCACCTGTATAAATAATCTCTCCGCCGTTATCCAACGGATTTCCGATTGCGTCAACGATTCTTCCCACAAGAGCATTGCCGGTCTTTACCATCAGCTGTTTTCCCGTATTGTCCACAATACTTCCCGGACCGATGCCCTCTATATCGGTGTAGGGCATCAGAAGCACCTTATCCGACTGAAACCCCACCGCCTCCGCATAAATATAATCGTCCTTCCTTCCCTTTTTGAAAACTCTGCAAACGTCGCCTATATTGCACTCGGGACCGCTTGCCTCAATTGTCATTCCGATGATTTTTTCTATTTTACCCATGCTGCGGCGAGGCTCGAAGCCCTTTATCGCCTCGGTAAATCCTTTCAGATCCATTGCTGCTGCTCCTCTGCAAAGTTAAAAGGCAAAACTATGCCGCAATTCCGTCTCACAGTGTTGCCTTCCTCCATGAATTAATAAAACAAATCTCTAATTAAACAAACCTCTCCAACCCCTTGCAATTAAACCCGATTTCATATCCTATGACAACCCGGTTTTGCTCACAAGGAGCTTTTGAGGCTCCCTTCTGTTTATATTTCCGCAATTCCTTTTGCTTCAGTGAAAACCGTCCGTCGTATATTATCCGTTTCAGTTTTCTGTATCTACACTAACATTTTCTGACTTAACCGTCTTATCTGAGTTACTTTCAGCAGTTTCGGCAATGTCGGCAGCCTCCGCAGTCACCGCATCATCGAGTTGAATTACATCCTCCGCTGCTGCGTATATACCCGCCGTTTCTTCATTAACAACAGGTAATTCCTCCGTGCCCCCTTGCGAAACATCAGCAGCCTGCACCTCCGAATCAACCGATGAAACATCAGCAGTCTCGGCTTCCGTAACCGATTCAGTCAATGCCGGCTCGGCGGAAGCTTCCTTTGCAGATTCCTTCTGGGACCTTCTGACCGGCTTCTTTGGGGTTTCCTTTACCGTTTCCTTAGCGGTATCTTTAACATTATCCTTAATGTTATCAACATCGCCGTCAGGCTCCTTTTCAACTTCCTTGTCGCGGTATTTACCGCTTCCCAATTCCTCAATCATCTTAAGCTGAGTTGAAACGCCTGCGTCAAGTATCTCCGATTCGGTCTCCAACATAAGAGTGCCTTTTTCCGCACCCTCCAAAACCTCGAATTCAACCTGTGAGGTAGGAGAAAAACACTTTTCAAACAGCTTAAAATCAGCCTCAACGTCCTCGCTTAAATCAAGCCTTGAGAGAGTGACCTTAATATGCTTGGCATTCCTGAACTGCTTAGCGGCGGCGGAAATCATTCTCTGAAGCGCACTCTTATCCTTTTGACTGAGCATTGTCATGGTGATCTTCTGAGCAATTTCCATTGACATATCGAAAATAGCCCGCCGATTTTCCGCCATCAGCTCGTTTCTTTCCTTCTCAATATCCTCGCAAAGCTTCTTTAAATCGAGCAGCGTCTCTCTGCACTTTTTCAGCCCTTGGACATAGCCGTCCTCTTCGCCCTTTTGCTGACCGTCCCTATAGCCCATATTGTAGCCTTGGGCACGACCGTCCTCAACGGATTTTTGCGTTTTTTCCTCAATCTCGGAAAGCAGCTTTGCGCTCTCGCCCTTAGCCTCGGTAATAATATTTTCCGCTTCCTCGCGAGCCTTAGCAAGCTCCATATTGCACTTTATGCGGGTTTCCGCCTCGTACTGCTGTCCGTCCATACGGTACTGTGCACGAATATCGTCTAACTCCTTCTGAGTTATCTTTATAATTCCTTCTTCAGTCTCCTGCTCCTCATCGGTCTCCGAGTCCTTTTCTTCTTCCTCCGATTCCTCCGGTATATCCGATATTGACGGCTTAACTTTCTTTTCCTGCTTAAGCTTGTTATCTATCTTAACATCGCCGTCAACAACTATTGTATGATAAAAATCGTTGCCCTTAATTACTTCAGCCATTATAATAAACTCCTTGTAGAGTTATGCAATATTTTTGTAATGATTATGCAATGATCTCGTCCTGAGAATCCTTGGAGATAGTGATAGTACCCTCTGCCTCCAAACGTCTGATAACGGCGACAATACGCTGCTGTGCGTCCTCAACGTCACGCATGCGCACATTGTGCAGATACTCAACGTCGGTCTGAGTCGCCTCACGCTTACGGGTAGACATATTCGCATAGATAACCTCGGCAACCTCGGCGCTGCTGCCCTTGATAGCCACTGCCAAATCCTTTGCGTCCACCTCGTTGATAAACGCCTGAATAGACATAGCGTCCAGTCCCACAATATCGTCGAACACGAACATCTTTTGACGAATCTCCTCCGCCAACTTGGGGTCTCTCAATGTCAGCTCGTCGAAAATGAACTTTTCCGTAGAACGATCCACCTTGTTCATTACGTCCGCAACATAGTTTACGCCGCCCACTTCCATATCGCCGGTTGTTACCAGCATAGCGAATCTGCGCTCCAAAGCCTCTTCAACCTGCTTTGTAAACTCCGGGCTTGCGCTCTCCATTTTCGCTATTCTTTCAACAACGTCAATTCGTGTATCCTTGGGAAGCTCCGACAAAATAGCCGACGCCTGGTCGCTTCTGCAATATGAAAGAATAAGCGCAATGGTCTGAGGATGCTCATTCTGAACCACTGCCAAAAGGTTTTTATAGTCCGCCTTGCGTATGAAGGAAAAGGCTTTGGTTTTAAGCTGCTTTGTAATTCTTTCAAAAAGCGCCTGCGCTCTGTCCTCGCCGAAGGCCTTCTGAAGAATCTCACGGGCATACTCAACGCCGCCTTCCGATATTACCTTCTGAGTAAGGCACATTTCATAAAAATCATTAAGCACGCCGCTTACCGCCTCGGTGGACCAGTAGTCCATTTTGGCTACTTCAAGAGTGATTTTCTCAATTTCATCATCGGTAAAATGCTTGTACACTCCCGAAGCGTTATCCGCTCCGATAGCGGACAATACCATTGCCGCTCTCTGCAGTGGTGTTATTTGACTTAAATCCTGTGTAGATGCCAACTTACCCACTCTCCTTTGCTAAGCTTTAAGAAATACAGCTTATTCGTCCGACCTTATCCAGCTTCTGATAAGCTGAGCCACGATTTCGGGATTGTTCTTTGAGAAATCCTGAATCTCTCTCTTAAGAGCTTCGTCTCTTGTTTCGGTGGTATCCTCGCTGAGACTTGCGACCTCGAATTCGCCCTCGTCAGCCATACCCTGGAAGTTTCTCTCGCCCATTTCGTTGTAATCAAGCTCTCCTGCGCCATTGGCTCCTGCGGCAGCTGTGGCAGGAGCAAGTCCCTTAGCTCCACGGCGCTTTTTTCTCGAACCGGGAGCATTAAGCGCCAGAATAAGAAGAACAATAAGAATAATGCCGAGAACAATGATAATAGCAAGCAAAGCCATGCTTTCTCCGCTGATGTTCTTAATGTTAAACCCGTCTTGAATAGGATTGGGATCGGTTTCCTCAACAAAGGGAACCGCCTTTATCGAAACATTGCCTACCTCTGCGCCTATAGCGTTGGCAATAGTTCTGCACCAGCTGTTTTCCTCGTCTATGGTAAAGGTGTTGTTGCTCTTTACCGTAACGGCGGCGGAAAGGGTTCTCATAGTTGCGCCGTCTTTTTCTATCTGCTGTTTTTCCTCGTTGACCTTGTAATTAATCTCTCTTGAATACTCCTGATAGAACTGTCCGTCCTCTCCCACCTCTAACGTAGGATAGTCGGGAAAAATATCGGAGTTGGTGGTAGTGCCTACAAGACCGCCCTCGGCGGCAATTCCGCCTGCCGCACTCTTAAGTATCTCGTTAGCCACAATGCCCACCTGATTTCCGTCCTCGTCAACATTGGTGCCGGTATAAATGAGCTTCTCGGTGACCATTTTGTCGAAATCAAGCTGCAAGCCCACCGACACATTAACCTCTTCAAAGGCTCTGGAAAGCACGTTCATTATCTGCTTCTCAAGATTCTCTCTCACCTTGTCGGTGTAGCTCATTCTCTGAAGCTCCACATTGAGCTTCTCTATATTTTCCTCGGCGGACGACGAGTTCATTTCGGGAGTGAGCATAGCGCCAGTCTGATCCACTATGGTTATATTGGCTCTTTTTATTCCGGGAACGGAATTAACCACCAAATTATATAAACCGTCTATCTGCTCGGCGGAAAGAGAATCTCTCAACGTAAGAGTTACAGATGCGCTGCTTTCCTCCTTGGAATCGGCAATTACATAATCGTTGCTGTCGGGAATGCTTAGAATAACAATTGCGTTATCAATATTTTGTATTGTGCGGAGAGTAGCCGACAGATTAGACTGAAGCTGCTGCCTCTGCTTTTCTCTCATTTCAAGATTGGTGGAGAACATTGTAACGCCGTTGTCCCAGATGTCATAGTTAAAGCCCGTGCTTGGGTAATTAGCCATGCTGAGGGCGACTCTTGCCTCCTCAACGTCCTTTGAATCAACAAGTATGTTGCCGTTGTTGTCCAATTTAATATCTGTGATACCGAGGGTTTCCCTTGCGTATTTAAGTATATCGCTTGCCTCGGAGCTATGTACATTGTTGAACAGAACCTCGTAATGTGTCTGATTAAGAATTACTCCCAATATGATAAGGGCAATTATAACCGCCGCCACACCGCCGATAATTCCTATAAGAACCTTTTTGCTCATTGAGGAAACCTTTGTTTTAACAAAGTTTCCCGCCTTCAAAAAAGTATTTTTAACTTTATCCATCTTCTGCTGTTTGCCTCAATTCCAATTATTAATCTTAAAATTTAACTCTTAGAACTTGTATTGAGAAACGATTAAACGCTCATTCTTATAAGCTCGTTATAGCTGTCCACTACCGCATTCTTAACGCTTACAAGAAGCTCGGTAGCCACCTCAGCCTTAGCAATGTTGGCTTGTATTTGTTCAAGGTTATCGGTGTCGCCTAACATAAGCTGTAGAATATCCTCCTGCTTTTGCTGATTGGTTTCAACGGCGTCGTTAAAAATTCCCGTAAACACATCTAAAAATGAAGGACCGGCGGTCTTGCTCTCGCTTGACTGAGCTTCCTGCCCGTCAAATACCTTTGCAACCGATTCCAAAGGTGCAATTGCCGAAGAAATAGGAACTATAAACATGGAAAGCTTCCTTTCTTTTTAAAATTTCTTGTATTTACTTTATTTACTTTTTTAACAGCATTAAGCCTCTCCGATAGTAAGCGCCTGCTGCGCCATTTTCTTCATGCTGTTGAAGATAGTGAGGTTAGCGTCATAGGAGTTGGAAGCCGCAACAGCGTCCATCTGCTCCTCCTCCACGTCCACGTTAGGCAAATAATAATAGCCGTCCTCGTCCGCATCCGGGTGAGAAGGGTCGTAAACGGGAGTGTAAGGCGTAGGATCCTCCCAGACCTCCGAAACCACAACGCCCTTGCCCGTATAAGAATTGCGCTTAGCCATTGTCATTTCAAGAACGCTGCTGAAAGCGTGATCCGTTGGAAGGCTGTTGATTTTTCTGTTTACGAAATTGCCTATATCTAAATTATCATATTCCTTTATTTCGGAAAATACCGCTACCTGACGAGTGTAGGGAGTGCCGTCGGAGGTGCTGGTTACTTTAGAGAAGGCGATATTCTGACCTATAAGCTCTAATCTGAACCGTTCTGCGCTCATTCCCATTGTCGGAATGTCTAAGCTGCTCAAAAAAGCCATATTAATTTTCCTTTCCATATGTTTTTAAGGCAATCGGGCTTTACAAAAATCAGCCCTCTGCGAAAACTTTATTCTTATGATTGGTTAAGACCTTCTCATTGCGGTTCTCATAAGGGTGAACTCGCTGTTCATCTGATTTATCAAGGCTTCCTGAAGAAGTCCGTTCTTTGTAAACAAAGCCTCCTGTGTATCTGCGTCCACGTTATTGCCGTCCGCCTGGTCGTAGGTAACGGTATCGGTGACAAGATAATCCGACAGATGAAGCTCCTTCTTGTATTTTGCGTTTTCGGAAACATTTAACTTATCTGTCAGCACAGCATTAAAATTAAGGTACTTGCACTTATAACCCGGAGTATCCTGATTGGCGATATTGTTTCCTATAACCGCCTTATTCTTGTTGACTATGTAAAGTCCTTCTTCGAGAATACGAAATCCCGTTGTATCAAACAGCGCCATAATCCGTTTCCTTTCAAAAATATTTCTTCCGATTTCACTTGCCCTCTGCTTCTCAACCTGTTGACCTTAAAAAGAGCGCAGTGATTCCCATAATCTATTAATAAAATCTATTATACATCATTACCTCAAAAAAAACAACCTCTTTTTTTAAAATTTTCATTTTATTCTCTCACTTTTGAAAAAGCAGGTCCGA
>CAYMFX010000053.1:0-13470 GCA_964389845.1 uncultured Ruminiclostridium sp. | reverse complement strand
GAAGTTATGGTCAAGCATATTCATCTGAAGAATAGCCTCGTCAACGTTCATTGGGCGGAGGCGGAAGCTCTTGCGCTTAATGACGGTATACTGAGACTGTTCCTCCACCTCGTCAGCGTCCTGTACCTCGAATGCGCCCGATTTAAGACGCTTTTCAACCTTTGTCTTATTTTTTCTTATCTGGCGGATTATTTTATCAACACAAGCGTCCAGTGCGTCGTTTTTATCAGCTGCCTTTTGTTCCGCACGGCAAATAAGGTTATCATACTTAACGGTAAGCTCTATGATAATGTCGTCCTTAATTGTCGACATTGTGAGCTTTGCTTCGGCTTCGTCTCCGAAAAATCGGTCAAGCTTTTTGAGCTTCTTTTCGGCATAGTCGGTAAATGCCTGAGGAATTTGCATTTTCTTAGCTGTGATTTGTAATTTCATATACTCTATCCTCCTTCGCAGAAGTATCTGCATTTTGAAAGCCGCCATATAAAATGAAAAATATATTGAAACAGGCTTCCTGCAAGCTTAGTATACCATATCTTGAAAAAAATTACAATACTTTTGACATATTATTGCAATTTTTTTATGTACCGCTTCGACAACTTTTTCTCTCGGAGGGAGCTATAATATTGCTGTCAGAGGGCGGAATTGATGAAAGGAGGCGTAGGGTTGAGAGTTATATATGTTGATATACTGCTGTTTTTGAATTTTTACGTTACATATTTCCTGATAGTGGGTACAGGCTGTCTTTTGCACCTTCGGATTAATTTTTCAAGGCGAATTTTGGGAGCGGGCTGCGGCGGCGCAGGCTCATTGATAATACTTGCGCCCCAATTGCCTGTCTTGCTGAGCGCAGCGGTAAAAATTCTTTTTTCGGCGGTAATAGTTTTTGCTTCCTTCGGTTTTGGGAGCATTGGGCGGTTCCTGAAAACTACCGTGGTGTTCTTTCTCGTAAACTGCGTTTATGCGGGGATAATGCTTGGCGTCTGGCTGTTTTCGGCGCCCTTGGGAATGGTATACAACAACGGGGTAAGCTATTTTGACCTGCCGATGTGGGCGATTATGGCGGCTACCGGGTCAGCTTATCTTATGCTCAGGTTAGCGCGCTTTGTTACCGACGCAAAAACGGTCTCGGATAAAAAATATACCTTGGAAATAACCACCGAAAAGGGCGCTTTGACGCTTACGGCGGTTCCCGACAGCGGAAACAGGCTTACCGACTTTTTTTCCGGACTTCCCGTTATTTTTTGCAGCATTGACAAGTGTGCGGCAATATGTCCCGATGAGGTTATAGGGCAGCTATGCTCCGAGGAGATTTCGGCAGAGTATGTTAAAGGGATACGGCTGATACCCTGCACCACAGTTTCGGGAGGGGCAACGGCAGTGTGCTTCAAGCCCGACAAGACGGTTATTTCCGACGGCAAAACGAAAAAGGATATTGACGTTTTAATCGGATTTACAAAAAACGGACTCGGTAACTCCGATTATGAAGCGATATTCAATCCGAGAATTTTATAACAACTTGTAATATTAATACAATATTATACGATATGAGCAAAAATAAATCAAAACGATTCATAACAAATTGTAATATTAATATAAAATTATACGAAAGGAATAACAATATGAAAACAAAAATCGGTACATTAGAGCTTTTTCGGAAGATATTGATTAAGGTTGGGCTGAAAAAAGGGCTGGAGGTGTTTTACATAAACGGCTCCGATACTCTGCCGCCGCCGCTTACAAAGGAGGAGGAGCAGCGCATTTTCGACCTTATGGACACCGATTTCGATAAGGCAAGGGAAGAGCTTATCGTACACAACCTGCGGCTTGTGGTTTATATTGCGAAAAAATTCGAGGGCAGCGGAGTGGGCTTGGAGGACCTTATTTCAATAGGGACTATCGGTCTTATCAAAGCCGTAAACACCTTCAGCAAGGACAAGAACATAAAGCTTGCCACTTACGCAAGCCGCTGTATCGAAAATGAAATACTTATGTTCCTGAGAAAGTCCAATCAGTATAAGCACGAAATATCCATTGACGAGCCGCTTAACGTGGATTGGGACGGAAACGAGCTTTTGCTTTCCGATATTTTGGGTACGGACGACGACATTGTAAATGTCAACATAGAAAACGAGGTTGAGCATAAGCTTTTGAGGCAGCTTGTGGCGGCTCTGCCGGACAGGGAGAGGGAGATTATGGAAATGCGGTTCGGTCTTGTGGACGGGGTTGAGCTTACACAAAAGGACGTTGCCGACCGTATAGGCATATCTCAAAGCTATATTTCACGGTTGGAGAAAAAAATTATTAAGCGGCTTAGAAAGGACCTTGAAAAATTGTGTAATTAGCACAAGCAGCCTGTCGAAAACCTTCCTTCGGGAAAGCCTTCGGCAAGCCGATTGTTCTTACTTTTTCGACAGACCAAATTGTGCAATTATCACAAAAATCTGTCGGAAAAAAAATAACGGGAATAAAGAAAAAAGCTCCGTCCATACTGTTAAGGTACATAGTTGATACATATCAAAAAGCGGGAAGTGATCATATGTACTATAACAAGGTTGAAATAAGCGGAGTTAATACTGCTAAGCTTAAGGTGCTTAAAGAAAGCGAGAAAACCGAGCTTCTGAAGAAAATCAAGGAAGGGGATATGAAGGCGAGAGAGGAGCTGATAAACGGCAACCTCAGACTTGTTTTAAGCGTGATACAGCGTTTTTCGGGAAGAGGAGAAAACCCCGACGATTTGTTTCAGGTGGGTGTGATAGGCTTAATAAAGGCTATAGATAACTTTGATTTATCTCTTAACGTCAGGTTCAGCACTTATGCTGTTCCAATGATAATCGGAGAGGTAAGACGTTTTTTAAGAGATAACAGCTCGGTGAGAATCTCACGTTCCATGAGGGATTTAGCCTATAAGGCAATGCAGGCAAGAGAGAAGCTGATAAACGAGACCTCAAGCGAGCCTACGATAGAACAGATTGCCAAGGAAATAGACGCTAAAAAGCAGGACGTTGTTATTGCCCTTGAAGCTATCAGCGATCCTATATCCTTGTACGAGCCTGTATTTTCCGAATCGGGCGATACGGTTTATGTTATGGATCAGGTTGGGGACAAGAACAATGATATAAATTGGCTTAACGAAATTGCCCTTAAGGACGCAATAATCAACCTCGGACAAAGGGAAAAAAGAATTTTGAACCTCAGATTTTTTCAAGGAAAAACTCAGGTAGAGGTTGCAAATGAAATAGGCATAAGTCAGGCTCAGGTTTCAAGACTTGAAAAGGGTGCGCTTAACAAGATAAAAAGTCAGATATGACAGGAGGATTGACATTTTGAGCCGCTAAAAAATCAGACAAGGCTTTATCCGACCACAATTTTATCTCCCTCGGTTATTCCTCCCGTTACAACCGTATAACCGTTAATGGACTCGCCTGTGATGATAGGCGTCATCAGTCTCTGTCCGTCCTGAAAAAGATAAACATAAGATGTGTCCGTCGTCACAATCGCCGATGAGGGTATAGCCAGCACGTTCCGAAGCCGCCTTGTTGTGACCTCGATAGTCGCCCAGCCCGCATTGACCGCATTGGGCGTTTCCTCCAATATTTCCGCCAACACCTCAGGCTCAAATTTTATAATTGCATAGCTGCCGCTGTCCGCCGCAGTGGGTCCCGAAAGCTTATCCTCGAACCTCATGGGCTGTATAGCTGCATCGTTGACGCCGCCAAAGGAGGTCTGTTCAAGCCCGAAGCGGTAAGAATTGCTCTTTGGAACGCTTACGACAGTTCCCTCGTGGGGATTGCCCGTCAATGTAATATCTACCTTCCTACCAAGCTTAAAGGGCGATTGTCTGTTGGAGTCAACTCGAATAAAAGCGAAAATACCGTCTGTTGGAGCAACAGAACAAATATAAGTCCCCGCATTCATCTCTTCACCGACGGAAGTGGAGGCTAAATCGCTTATAATGCAGTCATAAGGCGCTCTGAGAGTATAGCTGTCAACCTCGTATTTCACCTTTTCGAGACAGGCCTTCTCGTACTCATAATTGAGCCTTGCCGCTTCGCTGCCGGTCGCCTGATATTCTTCGTAGGCTGCGTCCGCCATTATCTGCTGTTTTCGCAAATCGTAATCCAAATCGGAGCTGTCAATTACCGCTATAACGTCGCCTTCCTTAAGCTCCTGAAATTTGGTAACATTTACCGATACCAAATTTCCGCTTCTGCTAAGCGACAGCGAGTCGGAGCAGGCATAACCTATCTCTCCCGCAATCTTCTGTTTCTCCTCCAAGTCCATACGCTTCACTTCGGCGGTAGAAAACTTGTTTGAATTGCTTGCTTCGTAAATGGGAATGCGAATCTCATTGTCCACATTGCCCGAACAAGCCGTCAGCATAATTGCGGCGGTCATAACCGATATTGTCATTAATATTTTTTTCATATACAGCAAACCTTTTTAATCCATTTATAATTACTCAGAAATTCTTTTTATTGCTTCCAAGCACATTCTTCCGTTATGGTAAGGACATTTCCAAGGGTCGACAGCGGCTTTAAACTCGGCGGGATTTCCGTTCTCGTCAATCTGAGAGTACCATTCGCCGCCCTTGCGCTTATCCACCAAATGATTCTTGATATAATCCCAGACGCTCTCGGCAATCTTAAGGTACTTTTCATTGCCGTATCTCTGATAGCCGTTGAGAAAACCCACAACGCTCTCCGCCTGAACCCACCAAATGCGCCATTTATTTATTTTGTCGTTTTCTCTCTCGTTAAGTATGGAGCCGTCCTCAAATGCAATTTCCGCAATGTTGGCGACAATGCTCTTATTCATTTCGGAAATTTTTTCGGTAAGCTCCTTATCCCCGATAATATCGCAGGCTCTGTCTAAAAGCCAGGTAGCTTCAATATCGTGACCGTAGGAATGAATATCTCCGATAACATTCATCTCCCTGTTAAAGAACACAAGGAGCTTATGCCCTTCCTTATCGTAAATTTTATCATAGGTAAGCCGGGTTTGAAATTTCAGCCTTTCCAATACCCTTGAATCGTGACTCACCTTGTACAGCTCGGTGTAGGCTTCTATCAAGTGTAAAACGGTGTTCATGGTCTTATCCGCCATTAACCCGTTCTCCGACAGTGCGTCGTTTTCTATCAGCTTAAACTCTCTGCTCTGTGCTTCAAGGTAAGCCACATCGTCGGTACACTTGCTTTCCACTGTCTCAAATACGCTCATTGCCAGCTCCAAAGCCGATTTATCCTTAGAAGCGTCATAGTAGCTTGACATTGCGTAAATGAAAAATGCCTGACAGTAGGTGTGCTTCATAGAATCGCTGACCGAGCCGTCGGCGTTCATAAGCCAGTATACGCCGCCGTTTTCCCTGTCGACGCAGTATTTTTTCATAAACTCAAAGCAGTGTCTTGCCTTTTCCAAATACTTTTCCTCACCTAAGGTAAGATAGCAGTTGGAATAAAACCACAGTATGCGGGAGTGAAGGATAACGCCCTTTTCCGCATTCTTGTCAAGCTTTAAATCATACCCCACATAGCCGTAAAAGCCGCCCCTTTCATAGTCGCAAAGTCCGTCCCAGAAAGGCACAATGTGATTTTCAAGCTCAGCCTTGATCTCATTTTTCATTTCCGAAAGCCCCATAGCATTTTTCCTCTGTCAGTCAAAAATCTTGTTCATTACCAACCCGGTGGTAAGCTTGGGATAAAAATACGTTGACTTTTGCGGCATTTTCTCTCCCGCCGCAGCAGCGTCCCTTATTTCGCTTACACGAGTGGGATTCATCAGGAAGCAGCAGTTAGCTCTTTTCCCGTCAACCGCCGCAATAGCCTCGTCGGCGCTTCTTGTATAGCTAAGGTTTATCTGCTTAGCCATATTTTCCTTGTCAATGCCGAATATTCTTTCTAACACCAAGGTGTGCAGAACGCTTACGTCAAGCTGTCTCAGCGCCTCGCAAGCGTCGGGAAGCAGCTTTTTCATGGCTTCGGAATCATTAAGCTTTAGCAAGGTGTAGTTGTTGTCCCCGCTGAACAGCACGAAAGCCTTTTCGCCCTTTTTGTATGCTTCCTCCAAGCCAACTTCCCCCTTCTCGCGGTTCAGGTAAGGGGTTACCTCAAAATATTCCGAGCAGCGCTCACACACTGCCTTAAAATCATATTCGGGAAGGTCTTTAACAATTCTGTGAGTAGGGAATACCACCAAGCCGGGGTTCTCCATATTCACATTCATCATTGTAACATAATCGCTGCTGCCTACCTCGTCTAAATTATCCTGCACATATCTCTGATAATTGAGAGCGGTTTCATAGCGGTGATGACCGTCGGCAATGTACAGCTTTTTATCCCTCATCTTTTCACAAAGCTCCCCGATAAACTCCTTGTCGCTTACGCACCACATACGGTGGGTAACTCCGTCACTGTCGGTAAACTCGCTGTCGGGACTGCCTTCGGAAGCCTTTTCGATAAGCTTGAACGCAGAGCCGTCCTCGTCCATATAAAGGGAATAAATCTGACTGAAATTACAGCCGGTTGCCTTCATCAGGTTAAAGCGGTCATTTTTTGCTTTGGAAAGAGTTTCCTCGTGAGGGAGGATAACGCCCTTGCTGAAAGGCTCAAGCTTTACCATGGAAACGAAGCCCTTTACCCTGTTTTCCTTTCCCAATGCGGAAAAAATCATCTCGTAAATATAAATGCACTCTTCCTCGTCACGCTTCATTATCTCGTCCTTAAGCCATGAACGAAGTGTGTCCGCCGCTTCTCTGTAAGGCGCAATGTCCTCGCTTCCGCCTATAACAGGCAGCTCTAAGCGTATCAGATTATGAGGATCCTTCTCAATAAGCTGACGGCGCTGTTCCTCATTAATAATATCGTAGGGAGGACAGCAAAGGTTCTTGACGTCCCCCGCTTTTTCCGTATATCTGAGTCCCTTGAATGCTTTGATGTCTGCCATATGCTTTTGTTCCTTTATTGTCTGTTTATTATTCGTTTGCGCCGCAGCACTTTTTATATTTCTTGCCGCTTCCGCAGGGGCAGGGGTCGTTTCTTCCCACCTTTTTGCTTGAGGAGCTTTTAACGGGCGCGTCGGGAGAGGTGGGAGGCGTGGGAGAGGGCTTTAATACCTGTTCACGCTGCGGCGGAGCTTCAATTCTGACCTTTACGGTAAGAATCATTCTTACTGTGTCCTCGCGAATGGAGGCAATCATCTCGTCGAACATTGCGAATCCCTCGAAACGGTATTCGACAACAGGATCCTTTTGTCCCATAGAACGAAGATAAATGCCCTTCTTAAGCTCATCCATAGCGTCAATATGATTCACCCACTTCATATCAACGTTTTTAAGCAGTACAATACGCTCTATCTCACGCATAAGCGGAGAAGTAAGCTCCTTCTCCTTAGCCTGATAAAGCTCCATAACCCTATTCTGGAGAAATTTTTCCACTTCCTCCTTATCAAGGTTCTCACGCTCGGTCTTGGTGTAGCGCAAATCCTCAGGTTTAGTGATAAAGCCCATTAAGCTGTCACGCAGTCCCTCGATGTTCCAGTCCTCGGGCAGGTCTCCCTGGCAGAACTGGTTCACCGACTCGGTAACATATTCCTTCATCATCGTCTTGATGCTGTCGCTTACGTCCTCGCCGTTAAGCACCTTTGCTCTTTGAGAATAAATGGTGCTTCTCTGCTGAGACATAACGTCGTCGAAGTCAAGAACGCTCTTTCTGATTGAAAAGTTTCTGCCCTCTATCTTTCTTTGAGAGGATTCAATCGTTCTGGTAAGCACCTTGTTTTCAATAGGCATATCCTCGTCGATACGGAGGGTCTCCATCATTGCCTGAATGCGCTCGCCGCCGAATATTCTCATAAGATCGTCCTCCATGGAAAGGAAGAAGCAGCTTTCGCCGGGGTCGCCCTGACGTCCCGCACGACCTCTGAGCTGATTATCAATACGTCTCGACTCGTGGCGTTCGGTGCCTAATATATACAAGCCTCCCGCCTTTTTAACCTCCTCGGCTTCGGGAGTGATTTCCGCCTTATACTTGTCGTTAAGCTCCTTAAAGAGCTTTCTTGCGTTAAGAATGTCCTCGTTATCGGTTTCCGAAAAGCCGGTTGCTTCATTGATAAGCTCCTCGTCAATTTCCATTTTGCGCATTTGAGCCTTAGCGAGATACTCAGGGTTGCCGCCTAACATAATATCGGTACCGCGTCCCGCCATATTGGTGGCAATGGTAACTGCGCCCTTCTTGCCCGCCTGGGCTACGATTTCAGCTTCTCTCTGGTGGTTCTTGGCGTTCAATACCTCGTGCTTTATGCCCGTTCTCTTAAGGAGCTTTGACAAATGCTCCGACTTCTCAATTGAAATAGTACCTACAAGCACAGGCTGACCCTTTTCGTGACAAGCCTTTATCTGCTCGATAACCGCATTGAACTTTCCGTTTTCGGTTTTATATACCTGATCCTGATGATCCTCTCTGATAACGGGCTTATTGGTGGGAACTTCTATAACGTCAAGGCTGTAAATACCCCTGAACTCGTCCTCCTCGGTCATAGCGGTACCGGTCATTCCCGAAAGCTTATCATAAAGTCGGAAAAAGTTCTGGAAGGTGATTGTGGCTTGGGTTTTGCTCTCGTTCTTGACCTTTACCCCTTCCTTTGCCTCTATCGCCTGATGAAGTCCCTCGTTAAAACGGCGTCCGAACATAAGACGGCCGGTAAACTCGTCTACAATGATGATTTCCCCGTCCTTGACAACATAATCCACGTCAAGGTGCATAATGCCGTGAGCCTTTATTGCCTGATTTATATGGTGGAGCAATGTCAGGTTGTCGGAGTCCATAAGGTTCTCGACGCCGAAATACTGCTCCGCCTTCTTAACGCCTCGGGGCAGCAGGGTAGCCGTTTTAGCCTTTTCGTCGATAAGGTAATCCCCGTCGTAATCGTCTTGATTTTCCTTTGAGTCGGTCTCAACCATTTTGTAGCTCTGAAGTCCTGCGGCAAATTTATCGGCTCTCTGATAAAGGTCGGTGGATTTATCGCCGGGACCCGAAATAATAAGCGGCGTTCTCGCTTCGTCTATCAGTATGGAGTCCACCTCGTCCACAATTGCAAAATTATGCTCACGCTGTACCAAATCCTGCTTTCTGACCACCATGTTGTCACGAAGGTAGTCAAAGCCGAACTCATTGTTGGTACCGTAGGTTATATCGCTGTCATAAGCCTTTTTGCGCTCGGCAGGAGTTTTGCCGTGTACAATAAGACCCACGGTAAGACCAAGGAAGCGGTGAACACGTCCGATTTGCTCGCTGTCGCGCTTTGCCAAATAATCATTTACGGTAACAACGTGAACCCCCTTGCCCGTCAATGCGTTAAGATAAGATGGCAGCGCCGCCACAAAGGTTTTGCCTTCGCCTGTTTTCATCTCGGCGATGCGTCCCTGATGAAGAACGATTCCTCCGAGAATCTGAACGGGGTAAGGCTTTATTGCAATAACACGCCACATTGCCTCTCTGCAAACGGCAAATGCGTCGGGCAAAAGGTCGTCGAGAGTTTCTCCCGCCGCCAATCTTTCCTTTAATACGGCGGTCTGCCCCTGAAGCTCCTTGTCGGTCATTGCCGCATACTTAGGCTCTAAATCTAAGGTAGCTTGCTTTTTTGCTTCTATTCTTTTAAGCTCCTTTTCGGAATAGCTTCCGAAAATTTTGTCTAATAAACCCATTTTCTGTTCCTTCCTTTTGTATCAGTGTGCAAGGTTTCCAAAATTCATACTTTTATATTATACATCTTTTATTTTGCGTTGTCAATATAGAGTATTTCCCGGATTGCTCAAATCAATTTTCCTTACCGCATCTCTTACCTTAAGCACAGAATCGGGGGCTGTTGAAAGCTCGTCTATGCCCATTCTCAAAAAAATCTCGGTAAAATCGGTGTCGGCGGCAATTTTTCCGCACACTTCTATCCGACCGGTCCTTCGATGAATATAATCGGCAATATTTCCGATAATGCGAAAGGCGGTTCTGCGTTTTTCCTCTTCCGATTCCTCACTGTGACAGGGCGGCAGAAGAACGTCTAAGCTGTCCGCTCCTATGCTTATAAAATCGATTCTCTTTGCGGCGGAAAAAATTTCTACCGCTTCTTCATAATTATTTATCATTAGCCCGATTTCAACGGAATCCGAAATTTCTGTTTTATCTCTGATAAGCTCTTCCTTTATTCTGCCGCAGATTTCCGATATTTTTTCGGCGGTAAATGAATCCTTCGATTTTACTTCGGGAAATATTATACCCAATCTGCCATAAGCGGAGGCTCTGTAAAGCGCCTTAAGCTGAATATTCAGAATCTCCTCCCCGCCTTCGCATAGTCCCTCTTCGGAAATGCAAATCCCGACCTTTTTCCCCGACATACTTTCCGTGATACGCTTATAGATTCTGAACTGCTCTTCTTCGGAAGGAAAAATTCCCTCCGCTGTTTTGAGACAGTCTGACGGAAAAAAGCCGATACCGTCCGCACCGCTGTATATAACCGCTCCTATACTGCCGGGACGGTCTATATTTGCACAGACAGTTACGGCTGTGCCGTCCTTGGTAAAATTATCCTTACCCTTAAGCTCGGCATAAAGACGCTGCCTTTCTTCCTCTGCTTTTTTCTTTTCAAGGTACCTTTCCACAGTCTCGCCGTCCGGGTCAACGATAACATCTCCCATACAGCCGTCTACGATAATAGTGCCGCCGTCTCTGACCGCCGACAGAAATTCCGTCCCCAATCCTACAATGGCGGGAATATTCATATTTTTTGCAAGAATTGCGGTATGGGAATGAGAAAAGCCCTCGGCGGTAAGAAAAGCTAAAACCTTATTCTTCCCAAAATGCACTGCCTCGCTGGGTACAAGGTCGTTAGCGCATAAAACAAAGCCCTGGTCATCATACTTATTTTGTTCCGATTTGCCTATAAGATTGGTAATAATGCGGTTTGATACGTCCTTGATATCCGCCGCTCTTGCGCGCATATAAGCGTCGTCCATTTCCGCAAACATTTGAGAAAAATTGTCCGAGGTGACCGCCACCGCATATTCGGCGTTTACATGCTGAGTATTCAGAATGCCTAAAATTGAATCATTATAATCGTCGTCCTGAATCAGCATTATATGTATTTCAAAAATTTGTGCGTTGGATTTCCCCACCTCGCTCAAGGTCTCTTTATATATAACCTCAAGCTGCTCTATTGCGGTCTTTTTCGCCGTTTCTATCCTTTGTATCTCGCCCTCGGTATCGTTGACGTGAAACCGCTTAACCGTAGGCGTCTTTCTTTTGTATAACACCGCTTTGCCTACTGCGATAGCGTCCTTAATGCTTTTGCCGGTATATTTTAACATAAAATATCACCTCCGAAAAGACGTGCGCTTATCCTATGCGGACAGGTTCTTAAGGCAACACCGCACAATGATTGGCGTACAGATGCGCCGTCGATTTTTTCGTCAGATTGTATAAATCCGACGAAGGAATACTGACGTATTTCAAGGAGGATTTGTGCAAGATGACGGAAAAAGCGCAAGCATATGTGCGCCAAAGCCGTCAGGCGGTCATTGCGCGGTGCTGCCTTAATCTCTATACTATACATAATACCATTTTAAAACGAATTTTTCAAGGGCAAAGGGACAAAATAAAAGAAATTTTAAAACATAATCCTGTCCGGAATGAATAAAATGTACAAACCGTTTCAGAGGAGGAAGCTTATGAAGGGCAGGTCTGGTTTTTTAAAAAACACAGCAGTTTTGTTCGGCGCAATGCTGATAACCAAAATAATAGGAGCAGTTTTAAAAATTCCGCTTACGAATATGATGGGCGGAACAGGAATGGGTTACTTTTCCACAGCCTACAGCTTTTTTAATCCCGTCTACACCGTATTGGCGGCGGGGCTTCCTACGGTAGTCACCCGAATGACGGCGCAAAGCGCTGCGGTAAAGCGTTTTAAGGACGCCCGAAAAATAAAATCGGGAGCGATAATTCTCTCCTTGATTTCGGGAATATTGGGAATGGCATTTATGATTCTGCTGAGCCGTCCCTTTGCCGATTACGCCGCAAGCTCTCCCGAAAGCCTTTGGGCGGTATTGGCAATATCGCCGTCGGTGCTTTTCTGCTGTCTTGCCGCCGCATACAGAGGATACTACGAGGGCTTGTCAAATATGTTTCCCACCGCCGTTTCACAGGTAGTGGAATCGGTGGTTAAAGCGGTATTGGGCTTGGGATTGTCGGCTTTAGTAATGAGCCTTGGCGAGTCGGGGAAAATTCCTCCCGAAAATGTTCTTCCCTTAAGCGCTGCGGCAGCGGTAGCGGGCGTTACTATCGGCGAGCTTTGCGGCACGTTGTTTCTTATGCTGAGAAGCAGGCTCGGCTCCGATTTCATTACGGAAAAAATGCTTAAGGACAGCCCCGCTCCTCAAGGGAAGCGGGAAATTGCCAAAAAAATCATTTTACAGGCACTTCCCATTTCGGCAGGAGCGGTTATAATAAACTTGGGAGCGTTTATCGACCTTCTCACCATTTCAAGCGGCATTCAGGAATGCTTCGTCCGTAATTCCGAGTATTTTCTTACCCATTGGGGCGCCGCCGTTGCCGAATCGGGAGCGGACTATTTCGGAAATTTCGTTTACGGAAGCTACTCGGGCATAGTGCTTTCAATCTTTATGTTAGTGACCTCGATTACCGCCCTTATAGGCAAAAGCGCCCTTCCCGAAATTGCGTCGGCATATGAAAGAAAGGACAAGAACGAAATTTGCCGCAAGGTCAGCATATTGATAAGCGGGATTTTCCTTATGGGTCTGCCCGCCTGTATGTGCCTTGGCGCTCTTGCGGAGCCTGCGCTGAACATTCTGTACCCTGTAAGAGAAGCGGAGGTATCGGTATCGGTAATACCTTTAGTAATTCTTTGCGGCGGGGGAATACCCATTGCCCTTTGCGGCGGTCTGTTTTCGGTGTTTCAGGCGGTGGGGCGTTTCGACCTTCCCATAAAGCTTATGATGTGCGGTTCGGCGGCAAAGCTGATAATGAATCTGCTTTTTTTGCGCATACCGGTGCTGTCGGTTTCGGGAGCGGCGCTGTCGACCGTTATCTCTCATATTCTTGTTATGATATTGGGCATTGTCTCTCTGCGCTCTGCAATCGGTGCGAGAATAAAAATATTTACTTTGTTCGTAAAGCCCTTTGCCGCTTCGGTGGCCTGCTGCCTTGCCGCATTGCTGTCCTACTACATGCTGTTTAATAATTTCGGGAGCATTTTGAGAATGCTGCTTACAGTCTGCGGGGGAGGACTTGTTTATATCCTGCTTATATTAATGCTTGACAAAAGAATTATCGGTGAATTAAAAAGAAAAAAGCATCTCCCCGTTCAGCCTCGCAGCAGCTTCCATAATATAGCACGTCATTAAAAAATTTCCTTACATATTGATTTTTCAGCGAGCAATAATATTAGCACAAGGGCAAAAGTCCTTGTAGA
>CAYMFX010000052.1:11997-13528 GCA_964389845.1 uncultured Ruminiclostridium sp. | reverse complement strand
ATTGCATTTTCATAAATTGATTGATCAATCAATTTTCCAATTTGCGCGTCTTGGTTTGTATTCTCTTCTACATGAACTTGTTTTAGGCTGTCGATTAACTTTGAAACAAACATATCATATACCTCACCGTGAACAAGGATTTTCTCTGTTGATAGGCAATCCTGACCAGAATTAAATAGGTGGGAGAAAATCGCAATGTTAACTGCAGCATCAATATCAGCATCATCTCTTACAATCAACGGACAAACGCCTGATCCGCAATAGATAAGTTTGACATTATTTGAGATTTTCTCTTTGATATTTTTTACGGATTCTAATTTTCCTGTAAATATGACACAATTAAACAGATTATCCTCTACAATGCTGTTAACTAATCTCATACCGCTACCATTATAAATTGTAATCTTTAAAATTTGCAATTTCTCTTTAAAAAGGCTACATATTCTTTTTAATTGTTTTCCAGTTAATCTTGAAGGTCGAACAATAACCTCGTTTCCAATGTAGGCTGCACCAAAAGTATATAATACAAAAGAGTATAAAGGCATATTGAATGGAAGAAATACCGCAATCCTTCCCAACGGACATCTATCTTTTATGATATTATCTTCTTTGCTATAGGTTCTAATCGCTTTTATCGTTTTATTCACTTCATTAATAGCAGTTTGATATGTTTCGATTTCACATAGTATATTGATAACTTCATCCTTACTTGATTCAATAATATCTGCAATGCTATCTAATATGGCCTGTTTTTCAAAAAGACAATCATTCATATTTAACATAGCCCCACCTTTTATAAAATGTTTCAAAGCCCATGTTCAAATAAAACTTTTCAATAAATCCACCGCCATCGCATTGCAGTATGATATTGGGATATTCGCACTCGCTATAAATTATATTAATTGTTTTTTGCACAGTTTGCTTAGCAAATCCTTGCATTCTATAATTGCTTACTACTCCAACATTATGAATGATAAAATTGTTTTCAATAGAGTAAACACTTGTGGTGGAAACAGCTTGTCCATCATAATAAAAGATAAAATGTTCAAATTTTTTATGAACCTGATATCTTTTAAACTCGCGTTTTATCACTGTACTATATTGCTCACCAAAACATTCAGAACAAACTGTTAAAAAATCTAATAAAGTCTCGTCATTTCTAACTCGTGTTTCTATCAGATTCATTTTATCTTTCATATGTTCGTTAACAGCCAATGTATATTTCATCCATACTTCTTCATCAGATAACTTGTAATTGTTCGCTAAAAGACATGAAACTATCTCGTCGGTTCTTGTCGATTCATCCAAATATACACAAGGATTTCGACCCCTAGTTTTGTAGAATTGGTATATGCTTTCAATCAAGAGATTAATGTTACTAATTTTTTTATATGGGAAACAATGATTCCAAATAAAGCATTCCATAACATCATTAAATGTATAGATGCACCCAGAATAATTGATAATGTTTTCAAAAAAGCAGCCATGCTGTAAATAATAATGTAATTTCACTTCATTCATACAGTTACCT
>CAYMFX010000052.1:0-11987 GCA_964389845.1 uncultured Ruminiclostridium sp. | reverse complement strand
CACTACCACCTTATCCTTCTTATATTGTGTTTTTATTTACAAGATTCCAATAGTGCTGTCCTTGTGCAGTTAATTTACAAGACCGATGATTAATTGCAGCATAATACATATGTTCAGCACCAACAGGAATAACTAAATTAAGCTTAACGTACTTCTGCAAAATTGCAAAAATAGCTTCATGTTTCTTATTTACTTCCTTAATATCTGCTTCATGTTTATCAGGTTCATATGTCGGATCTAAAGCAAATTCTTCATATGGAGTATGGAAATATTCTGTAATTTGACGCAGTTCTGTTATTCCAATAGGTGGTATATTTTTCCTAAGAGATATAAAAGTTTTGATATTTGCTTTGAAAATTGGTCGCTGATCCCATCCACCAAGGGAACGATCAATATATGAATAAATACTGCCAGGGGACACTTCACCAAGTAAATTCATAGCTCCACCATAAAGTGCCTCAATTAACAGGGATGTAAATACACCATGTCCATTTTCCTCTGACGAGTACTGCTTCTCATCACAAGCAGCTAAAATAGTTGTACCATTATGTAATATCGAATAATTCTGCATTACTGTAGAACTCGCTGCAAACCCACTATGACAACTATCGAGTATCACAACTTTGTTTTTCGCTTTCGACTTAGATACAATTCCCATTACATCATATTTAAACTCATTCCATCGAGATAATTGCGGTATATTTCCTTGACAATTTCTGCTTCTTCGGGGATAATTTCGGGTTTATCGTTTTTGCCCTTTTTGTAACCGAGAAACCGTTGGTATTGCATTGGAACATTGCCGTTTTTGAAGCTTTGGTGAATACCCCACGATACGTTTTTGCTGATTGATTCCGACTCGGCTTGAGCAAAGCAGCTTAATATCGTGATTAACATCTCGCTGTCCTCATTAAGCGTATTCATATTTTCCTTTTCGGAGACAACCCCTATTCCAAGCAACCTAAGCTCCCGTATGTAATCGATGCTGTCCAGCGTATTCCGAGCGAATCTTGAAAATGATTTGGTCAGTATCAAGTCTATTTTTCCCTGACGGCACTGCCTTATCATTTTAAGAAATTCGGGACGCTTTTTCGCCTGCGTACCCGAAATACCCTCGTCTGCGAATATTCCCGCCATTTGCCATTCGGGGTTTTTGTTTATTTTTTCAGTGTAATATTCAATCTGCGCCTTATAGCTGTTTATCTGCTCCTTTTCATCGGTGCTGACTCTGCAATAAGCCGCTACCTTCAAGCGTTTTGACGATTGTTTTATTTCCTCACGGGACTTCGGAGGTATTACTACCACCTGCATATTGTTTGGTGCAATTACTGTTTCTATCATGTTACCACCTCTTTTATTGCCGAATATTTCAGTTGAGCGCATTTTATAATAAGTTCCTCGATATTTTCTTTATCAATGTTTCCAGAGTTGAGAAGTCTGTTTATTTCATTGGTCATTCGCTGAATTTCATCGGTTGGCTCATATTCAGTTATCGTTATCGTATTGATACGCTGCGGATTTGTTTGCAGCACAGGTTTTCGGTATGTAGTTCGTTCTGCCTTTATCTGAGCCGCTTGTTCAAATTCATGTTGTGTAACTATTTTCGGATAACCGTTTTCGCCAATATATTTCTTGTTTTCAAGCACTCGGCTGACCATGTTTTTGTTCCAAGCCGCCTTGTTGGCGTTATATGGTATCTGTATCTCGGCGGCAATGGTTTTCAGAGATTTGCCGCCTATGTAATCCGAAAATATTTTCTTAACCGTTTCGCTTTCAACTGCGTTCAAGGCATATTTCCCGTTTATCACACAGTAGCCGAAGGGTATGTTTCTGTTTTTCAGCATCGTTTTTACCTCTCAATTTGTTCTGTAAAGCTAATCCCGCCTATTAAATCAAATCGTATCTCCACTTTCGACAGCACGGTTATTTTATCAACCGTTTGCTTAAATAATATTTCATCAAATTCAATTATCGGCTCGGCTTCCTCAAATATTCCAATGAGCTTTCTCAGTTCGTCAAGTCTTTCATTGTTCTCATCGTCAAGGCTTGCGTGAAGTTGCTTTTGTGCGATAATCAGCTTTCGGTCAAGCTCTTGTGAATGTACTTTGAAGTATGCTCCGTCCAGAGTCCCTTGTGAATTGAGCATAGTCAGAAGATGAATCTGCTGTTTTATATCGGCAATTTCTTTTCGGACTTCCGCAATCTGAGCACTGTTTGTCCCATCTTTTTCATAAAGCCTTTCCAGTTGTTTCAGCATGGGAGTAAGAATATCGTTAAAATTTTTTTGAACTTTATTGAACATTCTTACAAAGGCTTCGTATATAATTTCTTCTCTGATAGGCTTTATATTGCACTTTTCGGTCAAATTCCTGTCATGCTTTGTACAAGTCCACGATATGTGATCCCGGATCTTTTTACGCCTGAATCCGCTTCCGCACCAGCATTTTATTTTTCTGCTGAGAGGATAAGTTTTATTTGTGGCGGGACGGTAATAAATCTGAGCCTTTTCTTTGCGAAGAATTTGTGCCGCATTAAAAATCTCTCTGCTTATTATTGCCTCATGCGTATTTGAAATGTAGTATTGTTCTTTTTCACCGTGATTGACTTTTCTTTTGAACGGTATCGTATCTTCGCTGTATTTCTTTTGCAGAAGCCTGTCTCCTATGTACCATTCGTTTGATATTATACTTGAAATTGTTTGAGGATACCATTCTTTTGCATTTACGGGTTTTGCTGAATTGAGACTATTAAGCAGTGCAGCTATTTCAAACTCGCCTTTACCGTTAAGATATTCGTTAAATATTACTTGTACAATATTTGCCTGCTCTTTATTTACGGTAACTTTTCCTTCGGAATAATCATATCCGTAGGGTACTGTTGCGGTTTTGTAGGTTCCATCCATCATGCGTTTCTTGATACCCAACCGACAGTTTCGGGATATTGACATTGATTCCTCTTGAGCAAACTGGCTGTATATTGCTAACAGCATTTCCGAGCTTATTTCGCCCGTATCGATGTTTTCTTTTTCAAAGTACACCGACACGCCCAGCGTTTTCAACTCACGAGCCGCTCTAAGGCTGTCTTTGGTGTTCCTCGCAAACCTTGATATTGATTTTGCAAGCACCCTATCGATTTTTCCCTTTCGGCAGTCATTCATAAGTCTTTGAAATTCGGTTCGCTTTTCCGTTGAAGTACCGCTTATGCCCTCATCGGCGTACATATCCACGAACACCGTGTTTGTGCTGTTTTGGAGCATTTCGGTGTAGTAGCGTATCTGTGCTGCAAAGGAATTAAGCTGATCCTCGCTGTCACTGGACACTCGGGCGTAGGCTGCTGTTCTTATAATTTCATCGGAACGTTTTTTTGCGGGTATTATCGTGATTTCTGCCATATGACCACCTCCTTTCTACGACACAGTATACCGAAACGGTTTGGGTTTATCTATCACCAAACCCGACGAAATATCCACGGTTTTTCGTATCATAACCAACAAAAGCGGACAAGGGTTCAAACTTCTGCAAGCCGCTTTATAACCGCTTTTTCTATTCGTCTGCGTTGGACTTCGGTGATAAGACCTTCACTCAACAGCTTGTCCAAAAAATTGCGGCACAAATAGAATTTATATCTGATTATTGCTTCTTTATCCATTTTGTTCCTCCATAATTTCATATCAAATGTGCAGACTTCAACCCTGCACTAACTGCAAAAGGTTGAAGTCTGCACACTTGTAACAGTGTGCAAACATTGCGGCTATATAATAAATTTCAAGCCGTAATTTTATATAAACAGCGGATTTCTCCGCTGATTTGCCTATGTTTATCGTATTTGTCCCCGACAGCCCCGATAAAAGGGAATATTTCAGACTGCTGCTGGCACAGCATCATGGGACTCTCACCCCGGCATGGTTCTCATGCCGCCGCCCCCATCGCTTCTAACTTATGGCTGGGCGGAAGTATCATTATCCCTCTGTGCGGGTTATTGCGCACCGACTGCCGCATCGGTTTTGGGAGCTGCTCTTTATCGCTCGGTGTGTATTTTGACGGCTTATGTAAAATTCTTCTTGAACTTATTATTTGAGATGTACTCGTTGGGCTAACCGCCCTCGGGTGTTCGTCCGAATTTTGCTGTCTGCTGCCGCACACGTCTTGGCGGAACGCTCCTGCCGCTTTATCCTTGTCAGGCTGTACAGAGGAAAGTATCTGAAATATTGATATTCAATTTTCAAAGAACAGTGAAGAGGATTTTTACCCCCTCATAATATTTGCCGTTGGGAAGGGGTGTTTGCACAACAACTTTTTTTAATTTCAGCATTTTGTACAAAAAAACATTTTTTCGACGTGCTGCGTTATAGAAAATCACAATAATTTGTCAACATTCAACAATTTTTTAAGTTTTCTAAGAATTCGCTGCTTTTGCGAGTGAACGGCATTACGAAATAACCCAAGTTCATCCGCCATGTCACGTTCTGTTCTTTGCAAATAAAAAAGCTGAGTAATGAGGTAATATTCCTCTTCACTCAGCTTTTTTAAAGCTTGATCAAGCATAACTTTTTTAATTGCTTGTTCCTGAAAGTCCGATGTTATATCGGCGAACTCCTTTCCGATATCTGTCAAACGTTCAAACGAATCCTCCCGGCTTGGAATTTCGGTAGCCTTTTCTTTTTCCATATCGATATCCCAATCTGATTGTTTTCTGTCCTCATCGCAGTATCTCATTTGACGATCCGAAGTTGTGAGATATTCGTGAATTTCGTCTGAAACCTCTACGGATTTGCCGCCTTTAATGTAATATTTTTTGGACATTTCTTGTCCCTCCTGTAATTTAGATTTTGATTTTTAAGGTAAAATCTAAATTGGGGAGGAGACCTGCACTGAGGTACAATTAGTTTTTGAGCAAAAAAATATCCGAGGCGGCGGTTCGCCTCGGAATTGTATTTATACAAATGTACCGTTTTTATTGGAAAAATAGCATTGCTGTCAAACAGCCATTTGTTACCGTAGGCTGTCACAGCTATGTAAATCAGCTCCTTGTATTTTATTTATATATAACTATTTATGTTTAGTAAAAAGTGCTATCTTTTCTTTGATGAAATCAAACTTCTTGGGGACAATTATGCCTTGTAGGTTATTTACTTCCTCTTTATAGCTGTTATAATGCTTTTTAATTTTAGATTTAAAAAATATCGGAGACAATGCGTTTCACATGTCTCCGACAGTGTTTAGAACAAACTTAGGTTAAGCTTAGTGCTGAATCCGTATATGTTCCACATGACTTGAACAAACTATGTCACTTAATGACATTTTTCAAGTTTGCAGGCTCTTTAGGCTGGTATGAGCAGAAAAAAGATGCCGCATAACAAGCTGTTTTAGCGGATTTAAGAGCCAATTTTGCAATAATTTTTGCAATCATTGCCTTAACTTTCATGGTATCCTCTCCTTTGCATAAAAATTTCAAATAATATCATCACTGAAATCATTGTTACAGTCATGATAATCATTGCACCAATGGGAATTTTCAAAGTATATAAAATCAAACCGCTCAATAATAATACAGAAGACATCACAAATGATAGTTTGTGCGATCGTTTCTTTTGTACATCGGTTATTGATTTGTGCTTATTTGGCACAGGTGAGTAAATGATAATTGGTATAAGACTTATCAACGCCACTGATTCACAAGCAAGAATAGGAACTGCATAATAAATTATAATTTTATATACAATGAATGTGATTAAAAAGGTTATAATCATCGTTAAATTACATCTGAAATATGTGGTTGCATGGTAGCCTCCAGTAAAAGATCGCAAAAAGATAAAAACAAACAGGTACGTTAATCCGGCAAAAATGTCATTTAAAATCAGCGAACACAGTAATACAAGCGTTATGTTAAGAATTGAGGAAATAGAAATTTCAATACCATACTGATAGGCTTCTTTCATTTCGGATGATATATTATCATATTTTAAAACATAGTTTAGAATATATGCTGATATTTGATTTATCATACTGCTTTACCTCTTTTTCGGTAATATACAGAATATACAGAAATTTTTTGGACTTGTCAATAGATTTGTGAAGTTTGGTAGAATGTTGTGAAGTTCTGCATTTTTTAGGGAATAAAAACACCGCAAAATGATTATACAGATTATAATCATTTTGCGGTGTTTTAACGGGACTTGACTAAAAAATAATAAGGTGTTATAATACCATAAATAGCGACATTATCGCCCAGCATTATTATCCTTTTCTATATAATGCAGAATCTTCAACAGATCATTTCTATGCTCTTTATCTAATCGTAATATGGACTCTAATACAATCCCTGCTGTTGTTTTCTTTTCCAGTGATTTTTCTAATAAACGTTTTGATAGATTTACACTGCTTCTTCCTAAAAGATAATCGATAGACACATCAAAAATATCAGCCATATTCATAATTATATCAATTGAGGGCATGGATACTCCTAATTCATAATGAGAAACTGAATTTTTAGAAACGTGCAAAGCCTCAGCAAGCTGTTTTTGAGAATATCCTCTTTTTTCACGTAGCATTTTAAGAGTATTTGGGAAATCCATTGTATACACTCCCCCTATTATAAATAATATTTTAAGTATTATACCCGTTCTGAAATAAAAATGTTCAAAAGTGTACTATTAATGACATTTTTAATCAAAATATATAGAATTTGTGAATTTACAGTTCACAACGGTGAAAGGAGAATACACCTTATGATAAAAATCGCAATCTGTGACGATAATCACCCGGTACTTGATTTTTTGAACGAAAGAATTGAAGATCTGCTTATCGAAAGCAAATTAGATCATAAAATCAGCACTTTTTCGTCTGGAAAGGAGTTTCTTGAGAGTCATAAGGCGCATCCTTTTGACGTTATTTTTTTGGACATTGTTATGCCCGAGCTTGATGGATTTGAATCTGCAAAGCAGATCAGGAAAATTTCTCGTGACACCTACATCATTTTTATCACTACGGAAAGCAGCTTGGTTTATGAAAGCTTCGACTTTCAGCCCTTTTACTTTATACCGAAAAGCAAACCTAAAATAATAGAGGAAAGGCTTAAATACGTTATAAACCGACTTACACTACACATTGCTGCAAGTGAAAAGGTTGAAGTTTTAGGTGCTTACAATGATAAAAGATTTGTTTCGCCAAACGAAATTCTTTATATTAAAAGCAGTGCAAACAATATTGAGTATCACTTCACCAACCAATCTGTGCAGTCGGTGCGAGGCAAACTTAACGAAATTTTAAGCTCACTTAATTCGTACATTTTTTCACGAACTCACAATCGCTATATTGTCAATATGAGCCATATCGATAGGGCGGACTATCCAAATATGGAAATTCAACTTGATAATGGGGAGTTTATCAGAATCAGCAGGGGATTTAAAAAAGAATTTGAAGAAGCATATTTAAGATTCACAAGAAATTTCAGATAGAGGCAGCAATATGTATGATATGATATGGATGATTATTGAATTGGCGGCAAATCTATTTCAGTCTTTTTTGTGTGTCCATTTCATAATTGGAACATTTTATAATAAATGCAGATTCTTAAATACAAATAATGTACATATAATCGGTACTTTATTACAAACAGTTGTTCTGACGGTAATAAGCAGTTACAAGATTTATGAAGGACTACTCGGAATAATTTATTCGTTATTATTCTTTATATTTGCTCATATTTTCTTACATGGAACAATTATAAAAAAGATATTTATTTCTGTTTTTACAGATATATGTCTTATTGTAGCAACAGCAATAGCGGGAAATGTGCTGTTATTTTTTCTTAGAAACAGTGATCTATCGAATATATACATAGATCAAGGCTTAGAGCATTTTTTATATATTGTTATTTCGACTGCACTAATGGCTTATATTTTTGCAATTTCAAAACGCTTAATAAACATAAAAAAGGAATCCTTAAAATTAAAGGAATGGATTTTTATTGTAGCTGTTTTGATTGTTTCGTTCTTTATTATTGCAATATTTCAAATAATAATGCTGAATACGGAAATAAGCGGGACGATATCTGAATTGATTATGAGTGCGGAGTTAGGTATAATACTGATAAATATCCTTTGCCTTTACATAACCGTGAATTTAAATGAAACGCATAAAAGAGAAGAACAGCTGCTTTTGGACAAAAAGCGAAGTGAATATAGTCAACAATATGCCCAAACGATTAAAGAACAGTATGAACAAACACGGCGGCTACGGCATGATATGAAACAATATGCCGCCGCAATGCAGGCATTGATCAAGAACGGAAAGCTTTCGGAGGCAGAAGCTCTTGCTGAAAAACAGACAGAGCATTTGTCAAAAATAGAAACGGTTATAAATATTGAAAATGATTTCTTAAACGCTATTTTGAACTCAAAATTATCATTTGCAAAATCCAAAAATATAGATATTTTGTGCAGTATAGAAAATGACATTTCAGGCATTGAGGATACTGATTTGTGTAATTTATTAGGAAATCTTCTTGATAACGCAATTCTTGCTGCAGAGAAATGCGATCCCGAATTACGTTTGATCGAATTCAAAATCTCATTGATGGGAAGCAAACTTGTCATAATTGTAAGAAACAGTATAAATGCTTCGGTTTTGAAAGAAAACCCCGGGCTTATAAGCACAAAACCAAATTATTCCGAACATGGTTTTGGAATAAAGACAATAAAATCTATAGTTGAAAAGTATAATGGAACTTTTGATTTTTACGAAGAAGGTCTGACATTTATAAGCCGTGTTGAATTGTACAGGAATGAAAATTGCTGAAATTATTACTCTGTTTTACAGCAAGCGACAAATTTGTTTGGCGTTTGCTGTTTCTATCTTTCAAGCGGAATTTTCTGCCAAAGTTCACAAGATTCAACCAAACTTCACAAAAATGTTGACATTTTGGGAAGCAAATGATAGAATGACAAACAGGTTGACCTAAGGTGTTTATCTTACCGCATGACATGCAAAAAAAATTGAACATTCCAATTGTAAAAAATGGAGGTATTTATGAAATTAAAAAAACTTATTTCTCTGTTGTTACTTGGCACTATTTTAACTATTAGTGTTTTAAGCGTAGGTGTCAGTGCTTCGACATTTGGACCTTATTATTATTCTGAATCAGGCAGTACGGGGACAATATATTACAAGTACACTACCGCAATAGATACCAGCAATACGATCAATATGACACTTGATGGAAATAATCTAATTGCAAAACAAGCTGCAGCATCCACATATATCAAGCTTGTAGGAACATATGCTTGTATATACCGCGGAACGGCTACAACATCAAGATTTAATAACGGAAAATTGTTTAACGATCCTGCTCTCTCCTCAAGCATAAATAATGGATTGATTGTTGTTAGTGCAGCAGCAAATTACTATTTATCCGGTGATATTGCCATACCATCAACGAAAACCGAGGAAGCGACATTAAATATGACGCATATAGTTTCTAAAGCAATAACAGCAACGGAAGCTTTGACGTCATACGGAACTATAGAATACAGAAATAATACTGATACGATTTATGAATACTTATCTACAGTAAATTATTAATAACACAAATATTTGCTGTTCAAAACTGCTCGACAAACAGCTTTGAACAGCAAAATTCATTTAAATGAGATAAAGGAATGAAGGTTATATGAAATTCTTAAGATTGTTTTCAATTCTTTTTGCCACATTATTCTTATTATCCTCATGCTCCGAGCCAGAGAAAAAGGATAGTATTATAGTTTCGGAATCAAAGCCTGAGGAAACAAGCGTATATGACGAAAACACTACAGATTCCTCAAAATCGGAAACCGAAAACTCACATCCAAGAGATGAAAATAATACCTATCGTGCTCATCTGTCTGTGGTATCAGCTCTGCCAACCGAGTATAACGGAGATGAGTTGTCTGTAACAATGAGAGTGGAAAACAGCGGAGATCCCTTTGAGCAGGCTTTTATTTTATTTGTAAATGGAGAAAGAACAGATTACAGTACTGATGAATTTCCCGATAAAGCGTTTTATCATGTCTACAGTATTCCCAAGGACGAAAGCGTAGAAATAACATTGTATTTTTCGCCATATAACTGTAAAAAAGGTGAAAAAGCCATTGTTTCTCTTGCGTCAATGCTTAACCCCAATTATATGCTTAAGGATACTTCTTATGTGAGTTTTCAAAATAATCATAAAATTGCACGTCCGTGGCCGTTTGAAATCAGCATAAACAAGGACGCTCCCGAAAACGAATATAACATGGTTTCTAATGATTTTCAAACAATAGAGATAACCGAAGAATATGCAAGAGAGCAACAATACATTTATGAAAGTATGGGTGAAACTCATAACTCACTTAAGAACAATACCACATTCAAAATGTACCAAAATGATTCGCTTGAAAGCTATATTACTGCAAATGATATACTAAAGCTTAATATAACTGCCGCAGGGAAAGGCGAAAATAACAGCGGCAAATACCTTGTGGGAATATATATAAATCATGAGCTTCAAAAGGCTTTTGGAGATAATTACTATGCCATTTGCAATGCGGACGGCGAACACGAAACAAGAATTACCGCAAATATCGATGTTTCAAATTTATCGGGTCTTAATCACATTTACATGATTGCCGCTCCCTATGATCCCAAGGACGCAGAAATCGGAGCCGCTCCCGAAAAAACCGACACTAAGCTTTTATATATCGGCGAATCGTCGACTATTGGCAAAGATACCTCTCAGCCGCCGGACGATACCGTAAGCAGCACGGACAGTAATTTATCAAGCGGCATAAAAGAAAATAAATGGTCGGCAGAAACGGATTACGCACAGGATTTTTTCATTCTTGAAAACGAAAATATGCTTTTTGTAAAACAGCCTTCAAGACCAAGCTTTATTGACAGCTCACCTGCCGAAAACGGCAGCATTACCATTTATGACTCGCAAATCAAAGAAAAAATATCTGTTATTTCCATTGATTTTAAAAGCAGCATAATGGTTAAAGTGCAGATTGTAAAGGACGGATTTGCGGTAATAGATTCAAACGGCGGTTTTATTAAGCTTTATGATAATGACGGAAATGAGATTAAAACAATAAATCCACCTATCTATGATTTCGCTGCCTATGCCGTTTCTTATGATAAATTGAGAATAGCTTATTGTTATTGGGATTCGGATATAGGTTTAAGCCGCTTATGTACTGACAGTATTGCTTTGAACGACAGAAAAGAAATTATGACATTTGATGCTCCCGATGAAATCGGAGCATTAACAGCTATAGACTCTATATTCTCATATAAGGATGGAATTATCGCATTCGGCGGAAATGCTGCAAAGGAAATAACCCCAAAATTAAAAACCTCTGCCGCTTATGGTACAATTAACGACAGCGGAGAGAATTTTACTCTGAATAAATTAGAAGAACTTGAAATTCTGAATACAAATTTAACTTCTCAGGAAAATTATTTTGTGGTAATTGAGGACTATAATCCCGATTCAAGTATTTTATCAAGCGGCATTGTAAAGTACCAAGGATATAACGGCGATAAGATTGGCAGCCTTACATGTGAAAAAACCGAGGAAAATCATTATGCGGTAATTTCTGATGATGGAAAATATATTGCCACCCTTATCAATTCGACAAACCTTGAAGAGGTCGGAATTATAAAAATTTATGATGTAGAAAACGGGAATTTGCTTTACAGCACAAGCCTTAACACAGAGCCTTGTGTTCAAGGCATAAGGTTTAACGAGAAAAACAGAACCGTGTATATTTTCTTTGGTAATTTAATATACGGTATCGAGTTTTAGGGGGTCTTATGACGCAACTGGAAATAAATGCTATAAACAAAAGCTACGGGAAGAAAAAGGTACTAAACAATTTCTCTACTAAAATGTCTGATGGCGTTTATGGACTTATAGGACCAAACGGAGCAGGAAAAACAACCATAATAAATATAATAGCGGGGATATCTGCTGCT
>CAYMFX010000051.1:0-13585 GCA_964389845.1 uncultured Ruminiclostridium sp. | reverse complement strand
GTAAGGCTGTCGGATCTTCTTGGTCACTCGAATATTGCTACCACGAGAATTTATACAATGGATAACGGACGGGAGCATATGAGGCAAGTAAATTTGATGAATCTGGTGGTGATTTTGACTTAAAATGGGAAAATTATAATGTTTACAACCTAATATAAATTGTGTTGTAAAGAAGCAAAACTTACCTTTTTTGTTAAGAAGCAGGTTAAATAATCTTAGATCCAAAAGTTTTTTGATTGAATATTCTCTAATTTTTGAAAATTTACAATATTTTTAAGCCGCTCTACTTGACAAAGCGGCTTAGTAGTGCTATAATAATTTGGAATTAAAAAACAAGATAATTAAAAGATCAGTTATTGAAGCAATTGAAGATTACAACCGAATTTATATTGTGTAGTCAATTCAGCTAAACTCACTGAATAAGAATTTAAGCCGTTTTAGACAAGTTGTGTTTTATATGAGGTGAGATAAAATGTTAGTTCCAGAAAAGGGTTTGGAAAATTTCAATGAATATTTGATTTCAAAAGGTTTTTCCAAATCAACCATATCCTCTTATTTGTACCATGTGAAAATTTTGAACGACTATTTAAAGGACAAGGAAATGACTCCAAGCGTGTTAGAACAGTTTAAGAAAAATCAGGAAAAAAGATTCGTCCCTCCCACTGTGAGGTCGATGATCTGTGGCATAAACAATTATTTGGAATTTTTAGGCAGCCCGCACAGAATTGAGCAGATTACAGTTCCAAAGCAGAAAGCTGTTGCTCAAAAAGATTTTATCACCTGTGAGGAATATTCAAGCATACTGAAATCTATTAAAAGAATGGGTAATTATAGATTGTATCTGATTGTGGAGAGTATTGCGGTTGCGGGACTTAAACTGAGTGAGCTGAAGTTTTTAACAGTAGAAGCAGTTATAAAGCGAAATGTTACTTTGCCTGACGACGATGAAGTTTATTTGTCAAAGCATCTTTGCGAGGATTTGCTTGAATATTGCAAGGAGAACAATATTTTTTCGGGAGCAATTTTATTGACAAGAGGCGAAAAAATTCCGGATAAAGCCAATGTTTCGAGAGAAATAAAAAGCGCTTGTTTAAATACGGGGATAGATGTTAAGAAAATCAGTACCAAGACGCTCAGAGAGTTTTATTTTCGGAATTATGAGAGTTATAAGTGCGAGATTGTGGAGATGATGGATCGGGAGTTAGGAGGAATTGCCGTTAAGGTAAACACATAAGACATTTACGATTATTTTATAAAAAATAGGAGTAAATTATGCACGATTATTTAATAGTTGGCTCAGGCTTATTTGGCGCAGTGTTTGCCTACGAAGCAGCAGAAAAGGGAAAGAAATGTCTTGTAATAGACAAGCGGGGGCATATCGGTGGAAATATTTATACAGAGAATGTTGAAGGCATCAATGTTCACAAATACGGCGCACATATTTTTCATACCTCCGACAAGGCAGTGTGGGACTATGTAAATCAATTTGCAGAGTTTAACAATTACATCAACTCACCTGTCGCTGTTTATAATGACGAATTATACAATCTGCCCTTTAATATGAACACCTTTTCTAAAATGTGGGGAATAAAGTCACCTGCCGAGGCTAAAGCAAAGATAGCCGAACAAATAGCTGAGTTAAATATCGGAGAGCCGAAAAATCTTGAAGAACAAGCATTGAAATTAGTCGGAACTGATGTGTATGAAAAGCTAATCAAGGGCTATACCGAGAAGCAGTGGGGGCGTCCCTGCGATGAATTGCCCTCGTTCATTATCAAGCGTTTACCTTTGCGGTTTCGTTACGATAACAATTATTTCAATGACCGTTATCAAGGAATACCGATTGGCGGGTATACGCAGATTATTGAAAAAATGTTTGCAAACGCTGAGGTTAAGCTGAATACAGATTATTTCGAGTTTATCAAAGAGAATCCGGGCATTGCTGCTAAAACCGTGTTTACAGGTGCAATTGACGAGTTCTTTGAGTTTGAATACGGTCCGCTTGAATACCGTACATTAAGGTTTGAGACAAAAGTTCTTGACGAAGAAAATTATCAGGGCAATGCAGTTGTAAACTACACGCACCGCAATGTGCCTTACACAAGAATAATTGAGCATAAGCATTTCGAATTCGGCACACAGCTTAAAACGGTTGTCAGCTATGAATATTCTACAGAATGGAGGCGGGGAGAGGAACCGTATTATCCTGTAAATAATGATAGAAATAATGCACTTTATGAAAAGTACAAGGCGCTTTCAAAGGCAAGAAAAGACATAATATTTGGAGGACGCCTCGGACTTTATCGTTATTTGGATATGGATAAGGTTATCGCCTTAGCGCTTGAAACGGCGGAGAAGAGCTTAAATGGAAAAGTTGTTTGACATTGCATTTGAACCGAGAATTGAAAAAGCGAAAAACTTGTATTTCCGAGACGGAAATACCTCAGATACTTATTTTAATTATATCCCCTACGCAAAAATAGAAAAATATACAAATATAACAAAAATCAGTACGATAGGGAATTCGGTTTTTGCCGAAAGCAAAACGGTAAATTCTATAAGCTGTGCAATTATTATTTGTACATATAAACGGGAGAAATATATAAAAAGGAATGTAAATTACTTAACAAAAAAAATTAATAAACAATCGGATTTTTCTTGCAAAATAATAGTGGCAGATAACGGTCAAACATTAAATAAGAGTGATTTCAGCAACGATGTGCTGCTGCTGAAAAACATAAACAATGGCGGCAGCGGCGGGTTTAAAAGGGGAATGGAGGAAGCAGCAAGCATAGGCGGCTTTACTCATTTTATAATAATGGATGACGATATTGAAATAGATTTTGTTGCAATTCAGAAAATGCTCAATTTTCTGCGTTTTTTGAAGCCTGAATATAAGGATCTGGCTATTGCCGGTTCAATGCTGTATTTGGACAAGCCAACGATTCAGTTTGAAGCAGGCGGACATTTCGGAAAGGACGGCGTACAGAAATCCTTTGGACATTTTATTGATTTAGGCAAAACCGAAAATTTGACATTAAACGAACGAGAAAACGATATAAATTACGGCGGCTGGTGGTTGATGTGTATGCCGTTTAAATGTATAAAGGAAGGCAGCTTTCCGCTGCCGTTCTTCCTGAAATATGATGATGTGGAATATTCGCTGAGAAATAAACTGAAAATCATAACCTTGAACGGCGTTGGCGTTTGGCATGAAAAGTTTGAAGCAAAATACAACTCTGCCTCCGAATACTACAACACAAGAAATTATCTTTTTTTATGCAGCTTGTACACGGATAATTTCAGTTTAAAAAAAGCAAAAAGCATTGCCAAATATCATATGAAAGAGAAGGTGAAAAGGCAGCAATACAAAATGGCGGAAGCGGTTCGGTTGGGATATGAAGATTTTTTAAAAGGCTTAGACTGGTTAAAGAAGCTTGATGCAGCTGAAAATCATAAAAGGATTTGTAAGCTGAATTATGAATTTATTTCTTATGATGAAATACAAAGGCAAACCGGAATAAGACCGGAAAACGGGAAGTTTTACCCGACTCCGAGCAGAAAACAAATATTTAATTTCAAGATGTGGCTGCCGAAAAAATATGTTTTAACAGATCACTTTTTTGATAAACCTATTCAATATCTGACCGCAAAAGCTGCGATACACTGTGATTGCGACCGTAATCAAGGTTATATTACAAAAAAGATAAATAATGAAATACTGATAAGGGGGGATAGGTGATTTATTCAACTGTTACGGTTATTACGCTTTCATATAACAGCAGTAATTTGATTAAATCAATAAATTCTGTGCTGAATCAGTCGTATCCGAATATTGAGTATATTATTACGGACGATGGCTCGGTAGATTTTAATCGGGAGGGCATATGTGAATACGTAATTGCTAACAAATCAGATTCTATAAAAAAATTTACCGTATTGACCAATGAAAGAAATATGGGTACAGTATATACCCTCAATCGCGCTATAAAGGCTTCGAGCGGAAAATATATTTTTAATATCGGAGCCGATGATCGTTTTCATGATAACGATGTCATTGCAGATTGGGTCGATTTTTTCGATAGGACAGGAGCATTGGTCTCTACAGCAAAAATGGCGGTTTACCGGAATAATGAATATTTGTGGGAGCAGCCGTCAAAAGAAGAAATTGAAAAAATTAAAACCTTCACTGCCGAGCAGCTTTTTAATTCCATAGCGGCGTGTAATTTCATTTTTGGATGCTGTACCGCACGTTCACGAGCTTGTATTGAAAAGTATGGACTTTTTAACGAAGATTACAGATATATTGAGGATCATTCTATGAATCTCTATTTGCTGCGAAATAAAGTGAAAATTAATTTTTTCGATCGAATTGTCGTTGACTATTCAACAGGCGGAATAAGTTCTCCAGTTGTATATAACAGGCTTTTTGAAAAGGACGTCGACAAAATATTTAAGAAAGAAGCTTTACCTTACGTGAAATCAAAGAAAACTGCCCTGCGTGATTTTAAGCGTTTCAAAAAAGCAAAGCGAAGAGCCTTTTATCAAAACAAATACTTAAAGAAGCTTATAAGCTGTGATGATAATACTGTAAAGAAAACCTTAGTGAAAACAGCTCATTATGCGGTACATCCAATTGAACTTTTAAAAACCGTTAAAACAAAATTGTTATTTTACAACTAAGAAGTAGGTATCTCCGAAACCCTTTTTTCTCAAGCAAGGGTTACAGAGATGAATAATAACGAGAGGAATGAAGGCATGGATATACAAATGATACAGTTTCAGTCTTACGATGATGACAGAGGGAGTCTTGTTGTGGCGGAAACGACTAAGGAAATTCCCTTTGATATCAAGCGTTTATATTACATATACGACGTAGGCAGCGGAGTGGTTCGGGGATTTCACTCTCATAAGAAATTAGAGCAGGTTTATATTGCTGTAAGCGGCAGCATGAAGGTAACGTTGTCAAACGGCATTGAGAAAAAAGAGGTTGTTCTTGATAATCCCAAGCAAGGGTTGTACATAGGTCATGACACATGGAGAACAATAAGTGATTTTTCCCCCGGAGCAGTGTTGCTTGTAGCGGCATCTGAGCTTTACAGAGAAGACGATTATATAAGAAATTATGATGAGTTTGCAGCGTCATTGACAAAAAATAAAAATAAATAAGGAGGAGCATAGGCGTATCGCCCTTGCACAAAAAATATGCAAATTCCATTCGTTTCACTTAAGCAAATGCACGATGAAATAAAAGACGGTCTTAATACGGCGTTTGATTCGGTATTGGAAAAAAATAATTACATTATGGGAGATGAGCTTGCAAAATTTGAAAAGGATTTTGCGGCTTATTGTGGAACAAGGTATGCCGTTGGCGTAGGGAACGGGCTTGACGCCTTGTATTTTATTCTGCGGGCGTTTGATATAGGAGCGGGAGATGAGGTTATTGTTCCCTCCAACACTTATATTGCCACAGCCCTTGCCGTTTCATATACGGGGGCAGTGCCGGTATTTGTGGAGCCGGACATTTGCACCTATAATATTAATCCGGAGCTTATAGAAGAAAAAATAACAAGCAAAACAAAGGCGATAATCGCCGTTCACCTTTACGGAAGAACAGCCGACATGGACGAAATTTCCGAAATAGCGAAAAGACACAATATTAAATTGATAGAGGATTCGGCTCAGTCCCATGGAGCTGTTTATAAAGGGCGAAAGGCGGGTGCTTTATCCGATGCTGCAGGGTTCAGCTTTTATCCGGGTAAAAATCTCGGCGCATTGGGCGACGGCGGAGCTGTCACAACTAACGACTCCGATGCGGCGGAAAAAGTCGGTATGCTCAGGAATTACGGTTCAAAGATAAAGTATTGTCATGAGTTGATGGGGAACAATTCACGGCTTGATGAGATTCAGGCTGCCTTTTTGAACGTAAAGCTGCCGCATCTTGATAAATGGAACGAGTATCGGAATAAAATTGCGCTGCGTTATTTGGAAGGGATAAAAAACCCGCTGATAAAGCTTCCTTTGCCCAGTGACAAGGAGCATTACAATATATGGCATGTTTTTGCCATAATGACCGAAAACAGGGACAGCCTTGAAAAGTATCTTACCGAAAAGGGAATAGGCATAAACAAGCATTATCCTACCGCAATACACCTTCAGGGTGCATATAAGCATTTAAAATACAAAGCTGGAGATTTTCCCATTGCCGAAAAGATAGCGGCTGAAGAGCTGAGTCTACCGATGTTTTACGGTATGACAAATGAAGAAACGGATTACATTATTGAAGCTTTAAACTCATGGAGCAAATAAAAAATAGGAAATTTTAAAATGATACACATTCTTTCTGACGTACAAAGTGAAAATATAGGCGAAAACACAAATATATGGCAGTTCGTCGTGGTTCTTAAAAATGCGGTGATAGGTGATAGCTGCAACATCTGCGCTAATTGCTTCATTGAAAACGATGTGGTCATAGGCAATCGAGTGACCGTAAAATGCGGAGTGCAGCTTTGGGACGGACTTACTGTTGAGGACGATGTTTTTATAGGACCTAACGCCACTTTTTGTAATGATAAATATCCCAAATCGGGAAACAAAAGCTTTAAACTGCTTAGAACCACCATAAAAAGAGGAGCGTCAATAGGCGCTAACTCCACTATCCTGCCGGGTATTACCATAGGCGAGAATGCCCTTATTGCCGCAGGGGCAATAGTTACCAGGGACGTTCCTGCTGGGACTACCGTCAAGGGGGTGTACTGAGAAATTATGACAAAGCTGATATTTTATATTCGCAAAAATATTCTGGCAAAAGGAGATGTGATGAATTTTGCCAGAATGATAAGATATATGCAATCAGTGGGAGATACATCAACAGAAATGTATTTTATTAACGGAGAAACCGTTGACATAGGCAGTGAAAATGCTGATATTCAAGACAAGTTTATTCCTTTTACAGATGAGTATTCAAACGTTTTCATGGACGCAACATTTCTGGTGCTTATAAATCATACTTTTTTCTTTGCGGAAGAATTATCCAATTTAAAATCGCTTAGAGGTCTAAATTCCAAAATATGTTTTATTACAATGCACCCCAGCAACTGTTCTTGGTTTGTCAACAATCAACTGATGAATCCTCAAAAAGATATTCCGAATTTTTTCGGAAAAATAAAAAAGAACAATGCTTTTACCTTTATGGATGAGGCAAATAGAGTAGCCGCAAATTTAATATCTGGACTGGAATTCAATAAAAATTATTTTCCCACAAGCTATGATGTATTTGAGGAGGAAACCGAAATACCGCCTGTTCATGAAGGAGTAAATATAGGCTGGTTCGGGCGTATAGACATTGAAAAAATCGCCTCTGTAATCAATATGTTAGATAATATTTACGATTATTGCATAAATAATAACGTAATTATGACGGTATATATTATCGGCGATGGAAACGGCAGGCACATGATAAAGGTAGGCAGCTATTCTCCATATCTGAGAATCGTTTTTACTTCATACCTTTATGGAGACGCAAAAAAGGAATTTATTTCAAAGAAGCTTGACGCCATCGTAGCTATGGGTATTTCTTCAATAGATGCGGCAGTATTGGGAATACCGACCGTAATTCCTATTGTTTCGGATCAACGTTTTGTGTCCAACAGGTTTGTATATATAAAAGATGTTATCGGGTATTCTCTTGCATGGACTCGAGAGGTTCTTCGGTATATGGATATGCCGATAATAACCATGTCCGATATTATCACCGATTTGCTGGAGGGTAAAAAGGAACAAATAGGTAAAGAGTGCAGAAAATTTGTTATCGATAATTTTAACGCAGGGCACTGCACAGCATTGTTCAAAGAATCCACATCGCATACCACATATTATATCAGTGACTTGTTAAAAACCCCTGTTGTTAAAAGGACGCTTAAAGATTATAAAAAATATAAATTCATAACAAAAAGAAATGACATAAATATTTATTTTATGTTTTTAAGGCGTAAAAAAAGAGTTTTTAAAGAGCATGGAATTCCTCGCATTCAAGCGTTGTATAATGAGCTTAATAAGACTCGCAATAATAAAAAACGAAATAATAATGAAGGAGAAGCCAACAAATGAGTAAAAAGATCGTCTATTTCCTTGAAGCAATCGGAGAAGTTAAGGACACAAAAAAGATTATTCCCGATATTCTTGAGAGAATGCCAAAGGAATGCGGAGTGGAAACATATTTTATTAATTTGTCGGGAAAAGAAAAGGCAAAGGAAAAAAGCGAGGAGGTTATTGACTTCAATAATGTAACTGACGAAAATGGTTTTTCCGAAGAAAGCAATTTGGATGAAATTACGTCAGAAGAAAAAAATATTTCAGGCGAAATATCAAATTTTCTTTTTGACAGTAACGACAATCAAACGATGAAGCTGTCTGAAAACATTGAGGAAGCAGCCGAAGATGAGGAAGAATCCGAACAAGAAAAAGGAGCTGAAATTAAGGAAGCTTCGGAAAAAGCAGCAGAAGAAAGGGCATCGGAAAGCGAAAAATCGGAAGAGAATCTGCAAGATGTCGTGGAAACGACAAGCACATTGAAATTCATGCCTCTTGAGGACTGTGATTTTTCCGAATTTAAGGACGCAACATTTATTGTGCCGATAAACTATTTATTTTTTCTTTTGTCTTATATTTCGGATTATAAAGAAGCCAAAATTTGTCCATATATTTACGATTCAAAATGTATATCATATTTTCTCAACCAAATTAAAAATCCCAATATGTCAGAAATTGACGATATGTTTAACAGCACCGAAAGCTGTCTGTTTATTAACAAAAGCAATGCTGTCGGCTGGGATTATGGTATAGACCAGTTTGGCGACTGCGTAATACCTGTAAGTACGGATTTATGCGCCGCCGGCTATGCAAAAAAATCGGATTTTAATCCCAATGTTATAAAAATAGCTTGGATAGGGGCAATAAGCAAAACAGCGTTTGAATGTATTACACGTATTTGTGAGGATTTGTATAAAACATATGGTGTTGACGAAAACGGCGAAAAGCAAAATATTCATATGTTTGATTTTCACATTTTAGGCTTGGGATCAATTATTGGTCAGTTTAATTTTAAAAAATTCTGTCCCCTGATAAGATTTGTAATTCCCGGCGGATTTAACGGCGAGGATCTTGACAGATATATGTGCTCGCATATCGACCTTGCCGCAGGATACAACATGAACGCTGTCGAGGCGGCATTATGCGGAATACCCACGATTATACCTGCAATCGACGACGAGCCGGTATTGGCAAAGAGGACTTATGTTTATTTTGCCGACGCAAAGAGTTATGTCCTTTGTTGGAAAAAGAGTGAGCTCAGAAGTCTTGCATATGACGATTACACAATCGGGGAAGTAATAGAGCGGTTAAAAAATGAAAAAACAAGGAAAAAGGATTCCGAACGCTGCTTAGAATATGCCACTTCATCTTATACCTATGAGGAAAATGCTAAGCGAATTGTTGCTTATACTGACAGGTCTTCGCTTACGGTAGAAAGACTTCTTGAAACTCCGTCTGTTGCTAAGGTAATGAAGCAGCTTGACGATTATCGTGCTTCTTCCGAGGAACACGCTAATGCAACATATTATGATTATTTTAACAGGAATAAAAAACATTAATTGCGAGTTATTCTCGACTTTGAACGCAGTATCAAAGGCACCCATAAAACGTGAAAAGAGGGAAAATGCTTGAAAATAGTATATTTTATCGAAACAACCTCACAAATAAGCAAAGTTCAAACAATTATTCCCGATATACTCGAAAAAATACCGGAAGACTCGGATATTGAAGCATATTATGTGAATTTTGCTTCGGGAAGCGGATATGAAAAAAATAATACGCCGCTGAATTTTATCGATATTGATAAATGCAATTTTTCACAATTTGAAAACGCAGTTTTTATTGTTCCTGCTAATTATTTAATGTTTTTGCTGTCTCGTATAGAAAATTTGGAAAATACCCGCATATGTCTGTACTTATACGACTCGATGTGCTATAAGCGCATGCTGCTTAGGCTGGATAAGCCAAACGCTAAAGCCGTTTCGCAGCTTCTTGAAGACAGCAACGGGCTATGCTTCATAAACAAGGATCGGGTAGGCGTATGGGAATATGGTATTCATGTTTCAGATAAACAGATAATACCGCCAAGTATGTTTAGCTGTAACTGCGGTGATGAAAAAAGACATAAATTTAATCCAAATGAAATAAACATCGGTTGGATAGGTGCTATAACCTCTGCAGCGCTGGGCTGCATAACGAGAATATCGGATGATTTATACGACCTGTATTGTCAGAAAAAATCAAATGATGGCGCTGAATCTGAATTTCCCGTTAAAATCAATTTCCATATACTCGGTATGGGTCGCATTATGTGGGATATGGATTTTTCAAAATATTCACCTCTTATACGATATGTATATACGGGAAATCTTGATGATGAGCAGCTTTGGGAATATATCGCAGAAAATCTGGATTTGGCAGCGGGATATAATGCGAACGCCGTAAAAGCTGCAATGTGTGGAGTGCCTACCATAATTCCCGCAATAGACGACGAACCTAAGAGGGCGCTTCGCAAATATGTGTATATCTTTGACGCTCAGCGCTATATCCTTTGTTGGAAGAAAGCGGAGCTCAGGGACTTGGGAATAACCGGATATACGCTTCCGCATATAATCGATCGGCTTTGTGACGATAAGCTGCGCAATGAAATCGGGGAAAGGTGCGGAAGGTTTGCCGAGGAAAAATATTCATATCTTAATAATCTGGAAAAACTGATAAATATAGCAAGGAATACGAGCTTAACTGTAAAAAAATGTATTGAGGAGCCGTCAATAAATAATATCCTTATAAAGCTTGAAGAATACAGAAGAGATACAAATAATCCGAATGCTTCATACTCTGAATATTACGATTATTCTCATCACAAAAATTCAACAAAAGAGGGGTCTGAAGAAAAAAAGGATACCCAACCGGAAAACAAGAAATCTATAAAACGTTTTATTCCGGATAGCTTCAGATATTCAAAATTCTATCAGGTTCAAAGAGAATACAAAAAGAAGGAAAGGCACATTAAAAGGCTATACAGAAAAAGTGGCAGGATAAAAGCAGCCTTTATTGTGGTATTTAACAGCGTATTTCCGGAAAGACCGGTTTTTGAAAAGATGCTTGAGGACAATGTGTTTGACCCGTATATTATTGTTGCTCCAAACATTTCGAGAACATACCAATACAAGCTTGACACTTACAATGAGGCGCTTAAAAACCTCTCTGCAGAATATCCCGGACGAGTTGTGGGAGGATATGACGAAAAGAACGATGAATACTTAGAGCTTAAGGACGAGTACAGCGTTATTTTCTTTGCTAACCCCTACAAAAATCTTGTCCACCCGTTTCATGAGATAGAGTATTTTCTTGATAAAAACGTTTTGACGCTGTATGCGAATTATGGACTTGCGGTTGTAAAATTTTGGGAAGAGGTAATGGCAACTGATTTTTACAATTACCTATGGCGTACCTGCATAGAAACTCCGGGAAATATGGAATATCTCAAATTAAAAGAGAAAATAAAAGGTAAAAACGGGATCGTCACAGGGTGCCTTAAAATGGACAAGCTTGCTTCATTTAAACCTAATCCCGATAAGAAAAGGAAAATGATAATGATATGCCCTCACCATACCGTATGGGGCTGGAAATCGCTTAATATTTCCAATTTCTTAAATTATCACAGATTTTTTATTGAACTTCCCAAAAAGTATCCCGAAATTGATTTCGTGTTCAGACCTCATCCTTTGTTATTTGACAATCTGAAGGCGCACAAAATATGGACTCAGCGGCAGATAGACGAATATCTCGAAGAAATGCTCAAAAGCCAAAACATTGTGTACGATACTACGGGCGATTATCACGAGGTATTTGCAAACAGCGATGCCATGATCCACGACTGCGGCTCCTTTACCGGCGAATATCTTTACACCGAAAAGCCGTGCTGTTATATGCTTAAAAAAGACATTGAGCTTTCAGATACATACATACCCTTAGGAGAAAAATGTCTCGAAAACTACTACCACGCCTATTCGGAAGAGGATATATGCAACTTTATAGAAGATGTTGTGATAAAGGGAGACGATCCCCTTAAAGAACAGAGAGTTTCATTTTCGCGCAATGAATTGAAAGTAAATTATCCTCACACTTCGGAATTTATTATTGATTATATAAAGAAAAAAATTACTTGAGAAAGGTAAATATGCAATGAAAGGTATCATTTTGGCAGGTGGAAAGGGTACTCGACTTTATCCTAACACTCTGACTGTCAGTAAACAGCTTCTTCCGATATACGACAAGCCCTTGATTTATTATCCATTATCCACCCTGATGTTGGCGGATATAAAAGAAATACTTATTATTTCAACACCTAAGGATACGCCGAATTACCGTGAGCTTCTCGGCGACGGTTCTAAATTAGGCATATCCGTAAGCTATGCCGTTCAGGACTCACCCAGAGGACTTGCCGACGCATTTATCTTAGGGAGAGACTTTATAGGTAATGACAGCGTTTGTCTTATACTTGGAGATAACGTTTTTTATGGCAGGCATTTCGGTCAGATGCTCAGAGATGCAAGCAGTCAGGTTGAAGACGGAAGCGCAAACATTTTCGCCTACTGTGTAAAATCTCCTAAGGAATTTGGCGTTGTTGAGTTTGACGAGAATTTTAAGGCGCTCTCCATAGAAGAAAAACCTCAAAAGCCTAAATCAAATTATGCCGTTCCCGGGTTGTATTTTTATGATAACAGCGTTGTTGAAGTGGCGAAAAACGTTAAGCCGTCGCCGCGGGGGGAAATTGAAATAACCTCGGTAAATAATTATTACCTTAAACAAGGAACATTAAAAGTAAGCGTACTCGGAAGAGGTATGTCATGGTTAGACACCGGTTCACCGCAAGGTATGCTGAAGGCGGGCAACTATGTAAAAAACATTCAGGAGATGCAGGGATTCTACATTTCTTGCATAGAAGAAATAGCTTGGAGAAGAGGATTTATTGACGACGAGCAGCTTGAAAAATTAGGCAATGAGCTGATAACTACAGAATATGGCAAATATATCTTATCACTGTTGGAGGATAAACAAGTATGACAATAATTGTAACAGGCGGAGCCGGCTTTATAGGAAGCAATTTCATATTTTATATGCTTCGAAAATACCCCGATTATCGCATTGTATGTATTGACAGTTTAACTTATGCAGGAAATCTTTCTACTCTTTCGTCAGTAATGGACAGCCCGGCATTTCGTTTTGTAAAAGTATCAATAACGGACAAGGAATCTATCGACAAAATATTTGCCGAGGAACGTCCTGATATGGTGATAAATTTTGCCGCTGAAAGTCATGTTGACCGTTCCATAGAAAACCCTTCAATATTTCTTGAAACAAACATAATCGGCACGCAAATTTTAATGGATGCATGCAGGAAATACGAAGTGAAGCGCTTTCATCAAGTATCTACCGATGAGGTTTACGGAGATTTGCCTTTAGACAGACCGGATTTGTTTTTCACGGA
>CAYMFX010000050.1:0-13650 GCA_964389845.1 uncultured Ruminiclostridium sp. | reverse complement strand
CTTTGCCTGACAGCAAAATTGCTGCGTCATACGGCACTTCTCCAGTTTCCGAGGAGGTCTATTTAGTTATGGGGGCAATGTGTACTGCCGCCCTGTCCTGTTCTCTTACCTGCCCACAACTCCGGTGGAATTAATAAGCTTATCAAGCGCTTCATCAAGAGTAGTAAGCATACGGGAGCTTGCGTTGAACCACTTCTGATAATTCATCATATTAACGCCCTCTTCCGTATCGGAAACCCCCGAAATGCTCTGTCTTGTGTCGAGAATAGCGTTGGCATTCTGTGAATTAAGCTCATACTGCTCATAAGTATAACTGATACTCTCTGCGATTCTGTCGCTTACGAATAAGCAGTAATCGTAAATAGAGCCTTTGAACTCTCCCGCTCTTCCCACCTTTATTTCCTCGTCCATGCCGAGATAAAGCTTATTAACGTTGTTGCCGTCAAGGCTGAGGGTCCATTCGCCCTTTTCCTCATCAAAAACCTGACCTATCATGGTAGCGTCCGCCATCCACTCGTCGGAAATTTTGATAGTGGCAGCGGTAATAACCGCTCTCTCTATTTTTCCCGTTTCGGGATTGATGGTATCCTCCTCCGAAGCAAACATTGCTCTTGAAGTATCGTTATAAGTACAGCCGTTAATCTCGTTCATAAGGTCGGCAAAGGACTGAGCAAATGCGTCCAGCGTGGAAATGTAATAAGGAATGCCGAAATCGCTGCTTTGGTTGCTGTGGGTGGTGAAATAAGAACCGTTGCCGTTGAGCATATCGATTCTCGCCTTCAAATCTCCCGTTTTAAGCCCGTCGGGACCGTTAAGCGGGTCGCCGTTAGTGAAAATAAGCACGGCGCCGTTGTTCTTATCATAATCTCTCATCTTGATGTGTTCAAACTTAGTGCCGTCGACAATAGTGGTGCCCGCCATCTCGATTCTTACCGAACCGTCGTTGTTGTCGTAAACCTTAATATCACCGTAGCAGGAAAGCTCGTCAATAAGGTTGTTTCTTGCGTCCAAAAGCTCGTTGGGAGCATAAGAACCGATAACGGTTTCATCATAATAAATCTTATCTGCGGCGGTAATGTTGTACTCTCCCACTATCGTGCCGTTGTACTCGACAATCTTGTCGATAATGGAATTTACATCGTTTAACGAATTTTCAAGCTCGATTATATTTTCCTGCTTAAGGTTCTCTAACTGAGTAGCATAAGCGTGAAGCGTCTGAGTAACCGAATAAGCCTCGTTTCTTACAATGCTTGCAAGCTCTTTGTTATACGGAGAATCCGCCGCATACTTTGCGAAAGCCGACTTCAGGTCGTCAAGGTTGGACAGAAGTCCCTTTCCGTTTATATCGTCGAGGATTTTCTCCGCCTCGCTGAGCACCGAATGCTTAACGTCGCTTTCCGCAACATAAGCGGTAAACTCTCTGTATCTCTTATCCACATAAGCGTCTCTTATCTGTGAAACGCCGAAAGCGTTTACGCCCTGTCCGGTAAGTGAAAGCTGAGACAGCGGCGAGGAATACAAGCCCGTTACCGGCATATAAGAAGAGTTCATATCGACTCTCTGTCTTGTATATCCGGTGGTGTGCACGTTAGAAAGGTTATTCTGTGTTATATCCAAATTCTTCTGAGAAATCTGTATGGTGCGCTTAGCTACCTCGAGACCTAAAAATGTTGAACGCATAAATCCTCCTAAAAAGCCGGTTTAAAGCTTCTTTATATTTATTTGGGAGCATTGTGACTGCCCCCGGCTTCCGTTTTTTCTTTTTTTCTGCTGCCGATTTCCTTTATAACCGATGAATCAATGCTTATCGGGAAATCGCCCATTGACGTGAAGTCACCCTTTATAGCCAGCGGCTCACCGCCTACGGTTCAATTACTCTTGAACGTCAATTAAACAAGCATCGCTTCACAAAATCCTCAGACGCTTCCGATTATATCGCCGCTTCCTCCTGCGCCCTTAACAATCTGAGCGTCCTCGGAATAGGCTCCCGTTCCCGTAAATTCATTTACGCCCAAGAATTTTTTCTGAACCTCAAGCTTTCTCTCCACAATATCCTTAGACACTTGATTTATCTGCTTAATTCTTGCAATGGATTTATTCAGCCTCTCGGTTTGCAGCTCAAGGACTTGCCGATAATCCTCAGGGAAACACGGCGGAAGCTCAGAAAGCTTCTTTCCTCCGAGACCAATCTGCTCAAAAAGCTCCTGCCTCTTATCCTCTAAAGAGCTGCCCTTCATAACATATCCCTGTTCAGTGACCAAAGAGTCCTCTAACCAGTTCAAATCGTCAAGCAATATCTTATTCTGCTTTTTTGCAAGGAAGTCCGCCAGCTCTTCAAAATGCCTGTTGTATTTGTTAAGAAAATTCAAAATCACTTCGGCGGTTTTACCGTCAAGAACAGCTGTGCTCATAAACAGACCTCCGTTTCTGTATTAAAAATAAAAACCTTAAATTCCCAATATAGCCTTAGCAATATCCTCGGAAGAAACAGGACAGTTATCCCCCTCGTATTCAGCCTGAAGCCGGCTTATCTCAGCGGCATTTGCCTCTGCGTCTATTCTGCTGGCAGTGTTTGCCTTAGCTGCGGCAAGTGCGCTCTTAAAATCAAAATCCACCTTGTCTGTATTGGAGCGGGCTTTTTCATTCTCCTTCTTTACAGGTACCGTTGAAGCAGCCAATTCATAAGATCTGATAGCATTAGCCCTTAAATTCTTAATCTCCATAATATTCACCCTTTCTATTTATCCGATAACGGTTTTTAACGCTTCAAACCGATTCTTAACGCCTTGAAATACCAATCGAAATATGAACCTATAACTTTTTAAGTCACAGCTCTCCCTTTCAATTTCTTTCATATGTTATATCGGAAGAGATATAAATATCTTTAGCATTAATTTGAAATTTTTATGAAAGTTTAGTGAAAATTTAAAGAAATTTATATTTTATCATAACTGTAAATCTGCTCGCATAAAGCGCTGTGGATTTTCTTTTTATTCTACGGTATCCTCCTTTGCCGCCGCTTCAAAAGGCGATGTAATAATTAACGAGGAAAATTTTCCCGACGCCGCTTTCAGAACGTATGTGGGCAATTTTGATGCAGATAACAGCGGTTCCTTAGACAGCGATGAAATTGCCGACGTAAAAGAAATGGACGTAAGCGAAAAAGAAATTGCTTCCCTTAAAGGCGTTGAACACTTCACTGAGCTTACATATCTCTACTGTCAGGATAACAAACTCACCGATCTTGACGTAACCGCCCTAACTAAGCTTCAGACGCTTTGGTGCGATTTCAACGAACTTACGGAACTGAATCTCGGCGATAACCCGAATCTCAGAAATTTATCCTGCTCAAATAACAAGCTTATTGCCTTGGACGCTTCCGCCAATACAAATCTTGAAGCTCTTCACTGCGATTATAACGAGCTTGAAACCCTCGTGATAGGTGAAAACGATAACTTAGGAACGCTTAACTGCGCCGGGAATAATCTGACCGCCATAGATGTAAGCAGGCTTCCGGAGCTTTCTATGCTTGTATGCGGATACAACAATCTCACTTCATTGGATGTGTCCTATAATGCCAACCTCAGCTTTCTCAGCATAGGCAACTACGCCTCCGATCATGTTATCAACTCCTTTGAAAGCATTGACGTATCGAAAAACACAAAGCTTGAGACCCTGCAAGCGTCCAACTGCGGTTTAACCGTCTTGGATTTAAGCAAAAACAGCGAGCTTATTACTCTCGACTTCAGCTTTAATAATCTTCAAACGGTCGACTTGTCAAGCAATACAAAGCTGGAAAAGCTTACTGCGGCACAATGCGGATTGACCGCCCTTGATGTCAGCAAAAATGTTAATCTGACCGATCTGGATTGCAGCTTTAACGAATTAAAAAGCCTTGACATATCCAAAAATGCCGCTCTAACCAATTTGTCCTGCGGCTATAATCATTTGACCTCCTTAGATCTGTCCGGCAATCCGTCGATTGATTCCGCATATCCCTGCGTAGGAAATGAGTACGATTTGGGTAAATGCGGCGAGTTTGACCTTACTGAGCTTGAGCAGTACGGCTTTGATTTAAAGAAAGTAATTGACGGACATTTTACCGGCGCCGAGCTTAAGGACGGAAAGCTTATCAATTTCAAGGATATAGCTGACGAAAACGAAATACTGTACGAATACGATTTGGGCAACGGAACGACCGCAAACTTCAAGCTCACATACACTCCCGAGGACGCAAAGGACACATCTGAAAGTGAAACGGATAGCGAGCCGTCAACCTCTGAGCCCGAAGCGTCGGAGTCCGAGAAAGAAACCGCCGAAACCTCCGCAGAAGCCACATCAAAAACCGAAGACGGCGACAATGACAAAAATCAGCCTACCGGCGTAGCACTTGCCGCTATCCCCGCACTCATCGCCGCTCTTGCTGCTTCCGCAGCATTTGCAAAAAAGAGAAAATAATTAACAAAACTTTTTTGTTTTTTATTGGATTGCTATAGTATTAAAAGCAGCCTGTCGCAAATTAATTTGCGACAGGCTGTTTTTAAGGTTTAATACTAATTTTAATAAAGCATTCCCCCGAAAAACCCCGCTGATTCGCAAAGAATACAAACCGCATGCGCCCCCGCCGCCTTTTCTCCAAGTCCAACGCCCTCCTCGGTGGTAGCCTTAACGTTCACCTGTTCGGGAGCAATATGACAATGAGCCGCAATATTATTTCTCATTTCCTCGGTGTAAGCGGAAATTTTAGGTTTCAGCATAATAACCGTGCAGTCGATATTCCCCACTCTGTACCCATTCTGCTCTATAAGCTCCACCACTCTGTCCAATAGAACAAGACTTGAAATATCCTTATAGCTGTCATCGCTGTCGGGGAAAAGCTTTCCAATATCTCCAAGTCCCGCCGCACCCAAAAGCGCGTCCATCACCGCATGAACCAAAACATCTGCGTCCGAATGCCCCAAAAGCCCTTTATCAAAAGGAATTTCCACACCGCCAAGCACCAGCCTTCTGTCCTCGGCAAGCAAATGAACGTCATACCCATGCCCAATCCTCATTATAACCCCCCGTTGAGTAATTGACAATGGACAATGCACAATTGACAATTATGGTATTGCCTTCGGCAATAGATTTGAAATTGCGTGGTGAGAATTTCTTTGCTTTCTCATTTTTAAAATCATCGCCAACGGCGATTCCACAATTGTCCATTGTCAATTTTACATTGTCCATTATTCATTATCCATTGTCAATTTTACATTTCTCTGTAGTTGCCCAAAAATCTATAATACCCGCAGTCCTTCTCCAAATTTTTCAGCAGCCTGCCTACCGGAGGATTGAGCACGCTGCCCTCAAAGTCAAGGTAAAAGATAACCTCAAAGCCCTCCGCTCCCGACTTTCTCTTAATATGGGTAGGCATATGCCTGCTTTCGATTTTGGTAAGATTTAATCCCGCATAATAAAATTTTGTCAGCAGCTTGTAAAGCGAACCGCTTATATGTGGAAGGGAGAGACAAATGCTGATTATATCGGCGCCCTCTTCTACCTGCATTTCCTTTGAAATAACAATGAACCGCGTGAAATTCTCACTGCTGTCCGCAATATTCCTTTGAAGCACCTTAAGCCCGTACAGCTCGGCGCAATGAGCCGAGCAAATGCAGGCGATACCCTTTTCCTCCGACTCTGCCACAGTCCGTGCGGCAATGGAGGTATTGACGGCGTCCTCGGTGAGGCAGCTTGTTCTCGAAATAAATTCCGAACACTGATGAAGCGCCTGAGGGTGAGAGATGATTTTCTTTATCTCTCCATCCCCCTTCGCCGCCAAAACATGATTCACGGGAATGAACAGCCTGCCGCAAATATACATATCGTAATTCTCCAACAGACTGTAGGTATCGTCAACGCTTCCCGCCGTAGAATTTTCTATCGGCACAATGCCATACCTTACCCTTCCGTCGTTCACCGCCTCAAAAACCTGCTCAAAGGTATCGCAGTAATCAATCCTTGCCTCATTCCCGAAAGCCTTGATACAAGCCTCCTCCGAGTAGCTCCCCCTTATTCCGGGACAAGCCACGGCGGAAGCCTTGACAAACCTCCCTGTTTCAATTCTCTTAAACTCGGTAAGCCTATCCTGCTGCAAGCATTTGGAAATATCCATTATCTGGGAAAACAAAAGCCTTGACGCACCCTCAAGCTCTTTAGGCGCTTTTTCGGCGATTCTGTCAAGAACCTGTTTCTCCCGTCCCGCCTGAAATACCGCCATTCCGTTTTGGATTTTGTAATCTGCCACCTGCTCGCAAAGCCTCATGCGCCTTGTAAAAAGCTCCAGCAGCTCTGCGTCTACCCCGTCTATCTCTTTTCTTATCTCGCCTAAATCCATTTGGCAATATCCTTTCAAAAATATTATCTCTCAACCGTCACAGGGCATTTTCCGTCTCCTCGGGCGGCAGGGGTCCCTCTTCAGCCGAAGCGGTGACCTCAGGTTCCGTCACAGGTTCGGTAACAGGCTCTGTCACAGGCTCGGTAGTCGGTTCTGTTTCGGGAACGGTAGTTTCGGGAGGCTTAACGGCGGAATATACCACAACCTCCTCATTATCCGCAATAGATACGTCCTCGCCCGCCTCCTTGCTGCATCTTACCACATTGCCTTCCTTCACCTCGCCTGACTCCTCTTCCTCTATCCTGTACTTTATTCCCAATTCGGAAAGCTGCTTTACATAATCGTCAACGGAAATATCATCGTATTGAGGGAGCTGAACCTTTTCGGGACCCTTGCTTACAACCACTGCAAGCTCCGTTCCCGTATGAACCGGCGTCTCGGGTTCAATCGACTGGCTGATAATCTCTCCGGAGCCGTACTCGTCGCTGAATTCATAGGTGGCGTTAAAAATGAGATAGGAGTATTGTCCGCTGGCGCTTACGGTATTGTAGAAGGTACCTCTGAAGTCGGGCAGAATATAAGTTTCTCCCGGCGGAGCAGTAACCTCTCCCGTGCCTTCTGTGCGCTCTGTTGAAACAGAAGAGGGAGCTGTAGTGACAGGGCGTGGAGTGGTAACATTATGAGAAGTCTCCTCCCCGACCTGGTCTCCTCCGTTAGCCGCCGCAATTATCATTGCCAAAATAAAGCCTAAAATAATAACGCCGAGAACCGAAGCGACAGCAATGAACTTTATCTTGTCTCTCTGAGCCTTTTTGATTTCCTTATTTGTATGAGAAGTCCGAGACGAAGCTGATTTTGATGTTGAAGGAGCATTTTTGTCCTGCTTATCGCCCTTGACTTCGGGTATGGGTATCTCTCCCGAATTATCCTCCGGGCGTGAAGGCTGTTCAAACAAGCGGTCTACAAGCTCGCTGATCGTAGCAATGCGGTTTTCCGCTTCCAGCGCCATGCCTCGCATAATAACACCGGAAACATTTTTCGGAACATTTCTGTTTATGAGCATAGGCTCTACCAGGGTATCGTCCACAAGCCTTTCGGGAGCGGTAGGCGGCGTCATTCCCGTAAGACATCGGTACAGCACCGCCGATATGCCGTAAACGTCGGTCCAGCTTCCGTTTCTCCTTGCGCTTGAATATTGCTCGGGCGGCGCAAAGCCTCCAAAGACCTCATAGCCAATATCGCTGTCCGCCGTATGAGCGGCGCTGATTGAAAATCCCATAAGGCTAAGCTGATTTTTCTCGCTTACAATGATTGTGGAGGTGCTTATCCCCCTGTGGATTATTCCTAAGCCATGGAGCATATTGAGTGCGGTGAGAAGCGGCGGAAAAAGATCCTTCACCTGTTCCCAGCTGAGAATCTCCCCACAGTTTGTAAGATAAGATTTAAGACTGATGCCCCCTAAATAATCCATCACCGCATAAGCGGTATTATTGGCGTTAAACACGTCGAGAACCGTCTGAACACAGGGAATTGCGGAGGAGTGCATCAGCGTGGTGTGAAGCTCGATAAATTCCGCAAGGTAGGTCTTATAAAGGGGAAGCCTGTCATGCTTAACGGTGACCGCCTCTGCGTCCCTTTCTCTTACGCAAAGGGTATCCGGCATATACTCACGGATAGTGACCTTTCTTTCCGTCTCGGTATCGAAGGCAATGTAAAGCGCCGACTCGCCGCAATAGTTTATAAGCCTGCCCACAATATACCGATTCGCAAGAAACGTCTTTGGCGCAAGATAAGATGAAATATAAGACTCCGTATCGTATAACCCGCAAAGGGGACAGGTTCCGTGGTCGTTTAACTCCCCCATGCAGTTCATACATAAATTAGTTTCTTTCCTCATAGAAAAAATCCCTTTACAATAATGTCAAGCTGAAAAATATTAGAACAAGTTCTTAAATACAAAAATCCGATACCGTGCTTGCCGTTGCAAAGCATTTATACTCTGAGCTACACTCTGCCCTTTTTCGACAAGCCATAATTAAAAAAACAGGCGCAAATCTCGACAATACCTCATAACGATTGTGTATGAATTGCGCCGTAATCTTTTTTATCAGATTCAATATCAAATAAAGAGCGGTATTTTTATCCCCTTACTCTCTCCTCAATATAGCTCCTAATCTCGTCAATGCCTATTCTGACCTGCTCCATGCTGTCTCTTTCTCTGACGGTGACCTTTTTATCCTCTGCGCTGTCAAAGTCGTAGGTAATGCAGAAGGGAGTGCCTATCTCGTCCTGTCTGCGGTAACGCTTACCGATAGAACCCGTTTCGTCATATTCCACCATAAAGTATTTCGACAGCTCGTCGCGAATCTCTAAGGCGCTTTCAGACAGCTTTTTTGAAAGCGGAAGCACCGCCGCCTTTATGGGAGCAATCGAAGGCGCAAAATGCAGAACCACACGGGTGTCGTTCTTTTCTGCGTCGATAACCTCCTCGTCATAAGCCTCGCAAATCAGCGCAAGCACCGTTCTGTCAAGCCCATAGGTCGACTCGATAATGTAAGGAATAAATTTCTCATTGGTCTCGGGGTCAAGATACTCCATTTTCTGACCGCTGTACTCCTGATGACGGGTAAGGTCGAAATCGGTGCGGTTATGAGTACCGTTTACCTCGCCCCAGCCGAAGGGGAACAAAAACTCTATGTCGCAAGCCGCCTTTGCGTAGTGCGCCAGCTTCTCATGGTCATGATAGCGCAAATGCTCCTCTTTAATTCCAAGGTCCATATAGAATTTCTTTCCGAAGCTCTTGAAATATTCGTAAAGCTCCGAGTCCGTTCCCTCCTTGCAGAAGGTCTGAAACTCCATTTGCTCAAACTCAATGGTTCTGAAGGTAAAGTTACCGGGAGTAATTTCGTTTCTGAAAGCCTTTCCTATCTGACCTATTGAAAAAGGCAGCTTAGCTCTCGCCGTCCTCTGAACATTGAGAAAGTTTACATATTCTCCCTGTGCGTTTTCGGGACGGAGATAAATAACGCTCTTGCTGTCGTTGGTAACTCCTCTGTAGGTCTGAAACATCAGGTTAAACTCACGGATACCCGTATAATTGGACTTGCCGCATTTCGGGCAGGGAATCTTATGCTTTTCAATATACTCGAACATCTCTTCCTTAGTCATGGAATCGGGGTGAGCGTCCGGGTCGAAGCTTTCGATAAGATTGTCGGCTCTGTGGCGCATTTTGCATTCCTTGCAGTCAAGCAAAGGATCCGAGAAGCTGGCAACGTGTCCCGAAGCCTCCCATACTCTCGGGTGCATTAAAATATCTGCGTCTAATTCAAAGCTGTTTCTTCTCTCCTGAATAAACCGCTTTCTCCATGCGTCCTTGACGTTATTCTTAAGTCTTGTACCCAAGGGACCGTAATCCCAAGTGTTGGCAAGACCTCCGTAAATATCGCTTCCGGGATAAATAAAACCTCTGCCCTTGCAAAGAGCAACGATTTTGTCCATTGTCTTTTCGCTGTTGTCCATTTATATTAGCTGTCCTTTCCTGCAATAATCATCTCAAAAATTTTTATTATTCAACAGTCTGAACCCAACCAAAGGTATCGGGAATCCTGCCCCACTGAATACCGGTAAGAGTATCATAAAGCATCTGGCTAACCTCGCCGATTTTGCCTCCGTTGATGCCCATAACAATATCGCCGTACTTAAGCTCTCCGATAGGTGAAATAACTGCGGCAGTGCCTGTGCCGAAAGCCTCTTTAAGCTTGCCCGACTTGTAAGCCTCAACAATTTCATCAACGGAAAGTCTGCGCTCATTAACGGTATAGCCCTTAGAACGGAGCAGCTCAACGATTGACATTCTGGTAATGCCGCCAAGAATAGAGCCGACCAAAGCAGGCGTCACCACCTCGTCCCCGATAATAAAGAACACATTCATAGAGCCAACCTCTTCAACGTATTTCTTTTCAACGCCGTCGAGCCAAAGCGTTTGAACATAACCCTGTTCCTCCGCCTCCTCTTGACCCTTAAGGGAGATAGCATAGTTAGCTCCCGCCTTTGTAAAGCCGGTACCGCCTACAACCGCACGGACATACTTCTGCTCAACATAAATCTTTACAGGCTCGATACCGTTGGGGTAATAAGCGCCCACAGGGGAAAGAATGATTGAGAAGATAAGATGCTTAGCCGCATGAACGCCTACATGGTGGTCGGTGGCAAAGATGAAGGGGCGAATATAAAGCGAGGTTCCCTCCGCTGTGGGAATCCAATCCTGGTCTATCTTAACAAGCTCCTTGATAGCCTTAACCGCAAACTCCTCGTCAATCTTGGGAATACACAGGCGCTCACAGGACACGTTCATTCTCGCCATATTCTTTTCGGGGCGGAAGAGCTGAATCTTGCCCTCAGCGGTGCGGTAAGCCTTTAAGCCCTCGAATATTTCCTGAGCATAGTGAAGAACCATTGAAGAGGGGTCAAGCTCAAAAGGTCCGTAAGGCACGATACGGGGATCATGCCAGCCCTCGCCCTCGTCATAGTTCATTATAAACATATGATCGGTAAAGTAATTGCCGAAGCCAAGCTTTGTCTGGTCGGGCTTTTCCTTCGGTGAAGTTGTTTTCGTGATTTTGATTTCCATAATAGCTGCCTTCCTTATTATTAGTTTATACCAATACAGCATATATTATATCACTGTAGGCGGCGTTTGTAAATACATACAAAAATTTTTTGTCAATTTTTATATATGAGGTGTTGATTTTTGAAAAAGAATTTACTATAATATGTTCGTAGCATTTGCCTATTGTAATTTTAACCTAAAAATAAGCCGACAAGGCTTCACTTGCAAATCTTAAAAAAGGAGCAGCACAATGAAGAAAATAACCGTAAACGCCTCCGCCCCCATTTCCAAGGTCAGTAAAAATATATTCGGGCATTTTTCCGAGCATTTGGGAAGGTGCATATATGACGGAATCTATGTGGGAGAAAATTCATCTATCCCTAACACCAACGGTATGAGAAACGATGTTGTCACCGCCTTAAAGGAGCTTCAGGTGCCCGTTCTCCGCTGGCCGGGGGGCTGCTTTGCCGACGAATATCACTGGATGGACGGAATCGGTGAAAAGACAAGCCGCGCAAAAATGGTAAACACCCACTGGGGCGGCGTAACCGAAGACAACAGCTTCGGCACTCACGAGTTTTTCGAGCTTTGCGAACAGATAGGCTGCGAGCCTTACATAGCGGGAAATCTCGGTTCGGGAACCGTTAAGGAGATGTCCCAATGGGTAGAATACATGACCTTCGGCGGAATATCGCCAATGGCTGATTTGCGCCGCAAAAACGGAAGAGAAAAGCCATGGAAGCTTAAATATTTCGGTATCGGAAACGAAAGCTGGGGCTGCGGCGGCAATATGCGCCCGCAGTATTACGCCGACCTATACCGCCGGTATCAGACCTACTGCCGCAATTACGACGGCAACGAGCTGTACAAGGTTGCCTGCGGGCCCAACGCCGACGACTACGGCTGGACAGAGGAGATAATGAAGGTTCTGAAGCCTTGGCACACCAAGGCGATAAGCCTTCACTACTACACTATACCCACGGGTAATTGGGAAAAGAAAGGCTCCGCCGCCGAATTTTCCGATGATGAATATTATCAGACCGTCAGAAATGCCCTCCGTATTGACGAAATAATCACCCGTCACCTTGACATAATGTCTGCCTATGACCCCAAGCACGAAATCGGACTTATAGTCGACGAATGGGGCAACTGGTTTGACGTGGAGAAGGGCACCAACCCGGGATTTTTGTATCAGCAGAACACCTTGCGCGACGCAATAACCGCCGCCCTTAACCTTGACATATTCATAAAGCACAGCGACCGCATTGTAATGGCAAACATTGCCCAAGCGGTAAATGTTCTGCAATCCGTTATCCTCACCGAAGGGGACAAGATGCTGAAAACTCCCACCTACCACGTTTTCGATCTCTACCGCCGCCATATGGAGGGCGAAAGAGTGTTCACAAGCGCAGAGCCGGATGAACAAAACGGAATCCCTGCCCTGAGCCATTCCGCAACGGTAAAGGACGGCGTTCTCTCCGTAACGGTAACTAATCCGCTTCTAACCGAATCTCAGGATATAGAGCTTGACATACCTCACCTTTCGCCCACAGCGGAAGTCAGCGACGCAAAGATAATAACCGCCGACGACATTCACGTTCATAACACCTTTGACAATGTGAACAATATTGAATTAAAGTCCTTTAACGACTTCACCATAGAAACGGGCAAAATAAAAATCAAGCTTCCGCCTAAATCCGTTATTGCCTTCTCGGTAAAATAATTATGGCCAGTGACGGGAATAAAAAGCCATGCAAATGCCTTTTGCGGAATGCGGGAGAAATGGATTTAGCCCAAGCCGTAGAGGAATACATATCAACGCTTGACGAGGAAGCAAAGGCTCCCGAGGAGCTGTACCGACATCGTCTGCAAATCTGCGAGACCTGCGAAAATTTACTCAGCGGCACCTGCCTTAAGTGTGGCTGCTATGTGGAAATGAGAGCCGCAATAAAAACCAATCATTGTCCTTACGATAAAGACCGCTGGTAAATTAACGGAAATATAACGGAAATATAACGGAAATATAAAGGAGAGACCTATTATGCTTAAAGCTGTAATAACCGACGCCGATTTTTACGGAGGAGAGCCTAAGCTGCTTACCGATATATCCCGCTATGGTTCAAGGGGTATAATCCTTAACGAAAACAATATGTCCGGAATGATACTTATGAGCGCTAACGGATTTTATAAGCTTCCCGGGGGCAGCATAGATTTAGGCGAAAGGGAAAGCGACGCCTTTGTGAGAGAGGTGCTTGAAGAAACGGGCTTTAAATGCAAAATAATCGCCACCTTAGGCACTGTGGAGGAGCATAAGAACAAAACCGGCTACTCACATTTTTCATATGCCTTTATCGGAAGAATCGAGGGCGAAAAAAATGCTCTGTCCGCCCCCTCCGATAAGCTCCTTGATTTATCCCTGAGCTGGATGAGCTTGGAGGACGCCGCCGCCGTTATGACCAAATCTCTTGAAATGTGCAATGAGTATAAGATGAAGTTTATGCTGAAGAGAGATAAGATGATTTTGGATTATGCGATTGAGATGATAAACAAAGGGGAGATTAAGGGGCTGTAAAAAAACTAAAGTTGTAACATAATCATCTTTCTTGAAAGCCCGATTAAGTTTTCGTCCACCTTTTTCAAAAGGTGGTGGGTTTCCAAAGGGCAAAGC
>CAYMFX010000049.1:0-14552 GCA_964389845.1 uncultured Ruminiclostridium sp. | reverse complement strand
GGAATAAACGGAATTATAAGACCGGGAATTGTGCATAGAATAGATAAGGACACCAGCGGACTTCTTATAGTGGCAAAAAATGATTCGGCACATAACGGACTTGCCGAACAGATAAAGGAACACAGCTTTACACGCAGATATGAAGCGGTTGTTTTAGGCGGTGTTAAGAGCAGCGGTGTTGTTGATGCGCCCATTGCGCGGCATAAGACGGATAGAAAGAAAATGGCGGTCTCGGAGGAGGGAAGAAACGCTCTGACCCGCTATGAGGTAATTGCCAATAACAATAAGTATTCTCATCTTCGGCTTACGCTCGAGACAGGAAGGACACATCAGATAAGAGTCCATATGGCTTATATCGGGCACCCTGTGGCGGGGGATACCGTTTACGGAGACGGAAAGCCCGCCTGGCTTATGGGACAGTGCCTGCATGCCCGTGAGATAGGTTTCATTCACCCCGTAACGGGGAAGGAAATGTTTTTCACATCGGAGCTGCCGGATTATTTTTTAAAAATGCTTAAAAATATTTAGGATACCAAGAGGAAATAATGAAATTTGACAATGTAATTATAATGACCGACATTGACGGAACGTTGGTAACAGACCAAAAAAAGCTTCTTGACCGTGATATGGAGGCAATTAACCGCTTCAGACAGGGAGGCGGCACTTTCACATTGGCAACGGGACGAGGGTATTCTATGGCAAAGCCCGTTGCGGAAAAAATAAATTTGGACGTTCCCGCAGTTATTTTTAACGGTTCGGCGGTTTATGATTTCCGTGAGGATAAATTTTTATGGCACAGCGGGCTTCCCGATTCGGCGGGCAGGATAGCTAAGGAGCTGATTGAAGCCTTTCCCGATATTGCGCTTGAAATACTATGCGAGGATAAGGTGTATGTGCCTTCGATAAACCGCATTGAGAGAGAGCATTTGGCGCTTGAGAATGTTCAGCCCATTATGTGCGGGGTAGACGAGATAAACGAGGAAAGCTGGTTAAAAATTCTCATCGCTTATCCTCCCGAAACAATACAGAATGTAATAGATTTTGTAAATGCCCGTCCCGATTATACAAGCGCTGCCCACTGGGTAAGGAGCGAGAATCATTATTATGAGATGCTTCCGTTAGGAGTTAATAAGGGAAGCGGATTTCAGAAGCTGCTTGAAATTATGAACAGGCAGGACGCTTTTTCAGTAGGCGTGGGGGACTATAACAACGATATAGAGCTTATCCGTGACGCTAAGCTTGGAGCGGCGGTGGGTTCGGCTCAGCAGGCGGCAAAGGACGTGGCGGATATTGTGGTTTGCGATAATAACAGCGGGGCTATTTCTGAGGTTATAGAGTATATTGAGAAGCTTTAAATAGGCAATGCTCAGCTTAATAATACAAAAATTTAATATGAAAGGAAATTTTTTATGGATCAGGTACTCAAGAAGCAGCTTGAAATAGCTGCGGCAAAGGTCAGATTAGGAATAATCGAGGGAGTTTTCGGCGCTAAATGCGGTCACCCCGGCGGATCGCTTTCGGTATGCGACGCATTGACTTACCTTTACTTTGCAAGAATGAACATTGACCCCAAGAATCCTTCGATGCCCGACAGAGACAGGTTTGTTCTGTCAAAGGGACATACCGCTCCCGCACTTTATTCAGTATTGGCTAACAGAGGATTTTTTCCTGTTGAAGATTTGAAAACTCTTCGTCATATTGACAGCTACTTGCAGGGACACCCTGTTTTAGGTAAGGTTCCAGGCGTTGATATGAGCACCGGCTCTTTGGGACAGGGCGTTTCCGCCGCCTGTGGTATGGCGCTTTCCGGTAAGCTTGACAACGAGACCTACAGAGTGTATACGGCTCTCGGAGACGGAGAGCTTGAGGAAGGTCAGGTTTGGGAAGCGGCTATGTTTGCGGCTCACTATCAGCTTGACAATTTAACGGCGGTTATAGATAATAACGGATTGCAGATTGACGGCAAAATCACCGAGGTTATGAATCCTACGCCCATTGACGAGAAATTCAGGGCTTTCGGCTGGCACGTTATCGTTATTGACGGTCATGACTTTGACGCTATTGAAAAGGCGTTTAACGAAGCGGAGACGGTGGCTAATCAGCCTACCGCAATCATACTCAGAACAACTAAGGGCAAGGGCGTAAGCTATATGGAGAATCAGGTTGCATGGCACGGCAAGGCTCCCAATGAAGAAGAGTATAAAACTGCAATTGCAGAACTGACGGCAAAGCTTGAAGAGCTTGAAGCAAACAAGTAACAAGAGAAAGGAAATATTTATTATGGATAAAAAAGCAACTCGTGAAAGCTACGGCGAGGCTCTTGTTATGCTTGCCGAAAAGAGACACGATCTTATTGTTCTTGACGCTGATTTGGCGGCGGCTACAAAAACGGGCATTTATAAGAAGGCATGTCCCGATAGGTTCTTTGACTGCGGAATAGCCGAGGCTGATATGATGGGCGTTGCGGCAGGTATTGCTACAACGGGAAAATTGGTGTTCGCAAGCAGCTTTGCAATGTTTGCGGCAGGACGTGCTTTTGAGGTGGTAAGAAACAGCATTGGGTATCCTCATCTTAATGTAAAAATCGGCGCTACTCATGCGGGAATTTCGGTAGGCGAGGACGGGGCCACTCACCAGTGCAACGAGGATATTGCGCTTATGAGAGCTATCCCCGGAATGACTATTATCAATCCCGCCGATGATGTTGAGGCAAAGGCGGCGGTTTTGGCAATGGCTGATTACGTTGGTCCTACCTATCTGAGATTCGGACGTTTGGCTGTTCCCGTGTTCAATGATCCCGCAACATATAAATTCCAGGTTGGCAAGGGTATTGAATTGAGACAGGGAAATGATATTTCCATTATTGCTACCGGACTTATGGTAAACGAGGCACTTGAAGCTTCCAGGGCTTTGGTCGAGCAGGGAGTTTCCGCCCGTGTTATCAATATTCACACTATCAAGCCCATTGACAGGGATATTATAGTTAAGGCGGCAAAGGAAACTGGCAAGATTGTCACCGTTGAAGAGCATTCGGTTATCGGCGGTCTCGGAAGCGCTGTCGCTGATGTCGTTACCGAAACAGTTCCTGTTCCCGTTATCAAGATTGGCGTTCAGGACACCTTCGGACACAGCGGTCCCGCTGTTCCTCTTCTTAAGGAATTTGGTCTTTGTGCAGATAATATTGTTAAGGTTGTTTTGAATACTTTGGGTAAATAATTTTTTGAGGGCTGTTGCTTTTTGCGGCAGCCCTCAATGATATTATTTAGAAGTTCTTTTTTGAAAGGAATAGTAAAAATAAAAGTAAGCGGCGAAGCCGCAGAAGTTTTTCGCTTCCTTTTGTCACAAAAGGAAGTGGGGTTTGGGGCAAAGCCCCATAAAGTGAATAAATATAACTCACAAAGAAGCGGGCAGAGCCGCCGCTTCGAGCGTTTATATACTACAATTGCGCTCATCGGATAGGGTCTTAGAAAAATTTTTTGAAACAAGAAAAAAAGTATTGATATAATTGACGAAATGATGTATAATTAAAAGAAATATGTTCAGAAGCGCATATCTGACGCATATTTGGCTGAAAGGAATAAAGAAATGGAGCTTTGTCTTACAAACGGACACGTTGTCGACAGCATAAACGGTATTGATGAAACTCTTGATATAAGGATAAGGGACGGAAAAATTGCTGAAATCGGAAAGGCGCTGCCGTTAAATAAAGATACCGAAATAATCGATTGCAGCGGACTTACTGTCATTCCCGGAATATGCGATATGCACATTCATATGAGGGATCCGGGACAAACTCACAAGGAGGATATTATCACCGCCTGTGAAGCGGCGGCAGCAGGGGGAGTTACGGCGGTGGCTTGTATGCCCAATACAATCCCTTCCGCAGACAACGGTGAAACGGTAAAATATATTTTAGATAAGGCAAAAGGCGCAAAGGCAAGGGTCTATCCCATAGGCGCCATTACTAAAGGGCTAAAAGGTGAAGAGTTCAGCGATTTTTCGGAGCTTAAAAGAGCAGGCTGTGTTGGTGTCAGCGACGACGGACGACCTGTGAAAAATGCTTTGATGATGAAAAATGCCATTAAAATGGCGGCTGAGGAAGGCTTGGCTATAATAAGCCATTGCGAGGATCTTGATATAATCGACGGCGGAATAATCAATCAGGGGAAAGTAAGCGAGACCTTAAACGTTAAGGGAATGGCTCGTTCAAGCGAAAACTACATTACGGCAAGAGAAATTTTGCTTGCAGAGGAGCAGGGCTTGCCCGTTCATATTGCCCATGTTTCCACTAAAGAGGCGGTGGAGGAAATTCGTCTTGCAAAAAAATTGGGTGTTAAGGTTACCTGTGAAACGGCTCCTCACTACTTCACATTGACAGAGAACAAGCTGCTGTCAAAGGACGCAGATTACAGAATGAACCCGCCTTTGAGGGAAAAAGCCGATGTGGAGGCTATCACCCGGGCTGTATGTGACGGCACCATCGACTGTATAGTAACCGACCATGCTCCCCACGCTCCCGAGGAAAAAGCCGACTTTTACAAAGCTCCTAACGGAGTCGTAGGACTTGAAACCTCTTTGGCGGCAGCAGTTACAATGCTCCTTAATACGGGGAAAATTTCAAGAACAAGATTGGTTGAGCTAATGTGCGTTAATCCACGCAGGATTTTGGGAATAAAGGGCGGCAGTCTTTCGGTAGGAGCTGTAGCAGATATTACGGTATTCAGTGAAGAGGAGCAGTGGACGGTTGAACCCGAAAAGCTTCATTCAAAGTCCAAAAACACCTGCTTTAAAGAAATGACGCTTAGCGGAAAGGTTAAATATACCATACTTGACGGAAAACCGGTTTATAAAGATAACTAAAAATTAAAATGTGCACAACGAAAGGATGGAAAAAGAAAATGTCATTTGACAGACTTATCGAAAAAATTGCGGAGAAACAAAATCCTACGGTTGCAGGATTAGACCCTAAGCTTGACTATGTTCCCGAATATCTTAGGGAGAAGGCGTTCGCTAAGTACGGAGAAACCTTAAAGGGAGCCGCCAAGGCTTTATGGTGGTTCAACAAGGGGCTTATTGACGCACTTTGGGACATTGTTCCTGCTGTTAAGCCCCAGGCGGCGTATTATGAGATGTACGGATATGCGGGAATGAAAACTCTGTACAAAACTCAGGAATATGCAAGAAGCAAGGGTCTTTTCGTTATAACGGACGCTAAGAGAAACGATATAGGAAGCACAATGGAGGCTTATGCGGCGGCTCACCTCGGCAGAATAAGGGTGGGCAGCGAGGAGATTGAGCCGTTTTTGGGCGACGCTCTGACAGTGAACGGTTATCTCGGAAGCGATTGTATAAAGCCTGTTATCAAGGTTTGCAAGGAATATGACAAGGGTATGTTTGTGCTTGCCAAAACCTCCAATCCTTCCTCCGGCGAGCTTCAGGATTTAAAGATAGGCGACCGCACTGTTTATGAGGTAATGGGCGATATGTGCGAGGAATGGGGAAAGGATATTGAGGGAAAGTACGGCTACAGCGGCGTTGGAATCGTTGTGGGCGCTACATATCCCGAACAGCTTGACATACTCAGAAAGCGGCTTCGGCACACCTTTTTCCTTATTCCCGGATACGGCGCTCAGGGCGCTTCCGCAAAGGATATATCCGCCGCATTTGACGGCAATGGTTTAGGCGGCATTGTAAACAGCTCCAGAGGTATAATGTGCGCATATCAAAAGGAAAAGTGCGGAGAGAAGCAGTTTGCCGCTGCGGCAAGACGGGAAGCTATTCGTATGCGTGATGAGATTATGGGTGTTGTTGGAAAGATTCAGATTGGTTAAAAATAAACGAAAATAAATTATCCTCTGAAAGGAATGGTATAAAAATGAGTTTCAAAACGGCAAAAACGGCATATTTGATTTTATCCGACGGTACTGTTTTCAAGGGCAAGAGCTTCGGCAAGGAGGGGACAATAATCGGTGAAACGGTTTTCACCACCGGAATGACCGGTTATCAGGAGACCTTGACCGACCCCAGCTACTGCGGTCAGATAATTACACAGACCTTTCCTCTTATCGGAAACTACGGAACAAACGACGAGGACTACGAATCCAAAGGAAGCGTTGTGGGGGGCTATGTTGTTCGCGAATGGTGCGAGGAGCCTTCCAATTTCAGGAGCAAGGGCACTATCGACGAATTTTTGAAGAAATACGGCATTGTGGGAATTTATGATATTGATACAAGAAGGCTTACCCGAATCATTCGTGAGACGGGCGTAATGAACGGTATGATCACTACTGAGGAAACCGATGTTCAAGCTGCCATTAAAAAAATAAGAGAATTTACGCCCGATAGACCTGTACCCAAGGTAAGCGGACAAAAGGAAATCTTTAAGTCGGAAAACGGTAAATATGATATTGTTTTGCTGGATTACGGATATAAGTTCAATATTAGAAGAAACCTTTTGAAAAGAGGGTTTAACGTTACCGTTATGCCGTGGAACACCACTGCCGAGGAGATACTTGCTTTAAATCCCGACGGCATAATGCTCTCAAACGGTCCCGGAGACCCAATGGACTGCACAGAGTCAATTGAAACCTTAAAACAGCTTTTGGACAAGAACATTCCTACCTTCGGAATTTGTCTCGGACATCAGCTTCTTGCTATCGCTAACGGCGGTAAGACGGTTAAGCTGAAATACGGTCACAGAGGGGGAAATCAGCCTGTTATTGACAGGGATCACGGCAGAACCTACATCACCTGCCAGAATCACGGCTACGCAGTGGTAAGCGGCAGCCTTCCCGCCAATGTTGGAAAAATAAGCCATGTAAACGCTAACGACGGCACTTGTGAAGGCATAAAATATACCAACGCTCCTGCCTTTACGGTACAGTTTCACCCCGAGGCCTGCGGAGGCCCCCGTGATACCGCATATCTTTTTGATGAATTTATAGAGCTGATAGAAAAACACAGAGAAGAAATGAAAAACGGACAGAAGAATAACAAGGAGGAGCAATAAGCAATGCCACTGAGAGACGATATAAAAAAGGTTTTGATGATAGGCTCCGGTCCTATTGTTATAGGACAGGCTGCCGAATTTGACTATGCCGGTTCACAGGCCTGCCGTGTTCTTAAGCAGGAGGGCTTAGAGGTCGTTTTAGTAAACTCTAACCCGGCTACCATAATGACGGATAAAAATATGGCGGACAAGATTTATATCGAGCCGCTTACTTTGGAATGTCTCAAAAGAATTATCGATATAGAAAAGCCTGACAGCATTTTGTCTACCCTCGGCGGTCAGACGGGACTCACCCTTTCTATGCAGCTTGCTGAGGAGGGATTTCTTGAAAGCCGAGGCGTTAAGCTTTTAGGTGCAGACCCCGATACTATTCACAAGGCGGAGGACAGACAGGCGTTTAAGGACACTATGGATTCTATAGGAGAGCCTTGTATTCCTTCAAAGGTGGTTGAAACCTTAGAGGATGCAATGGACTTTGCCGAAAACGGAATAGGCTATCCCGTTATTGTTCGTCCTGCATTTACATTGGGAGGAACAGGCGGCGGTATTGCTCAAAATTCCGACGAGCTTCACGAAATTGCCATAAACGGTCTCAGAATGTCGCCTATTCATCAGATTTTGGTTGAAAAGTGCATAAGCGGCTGGAAGGAAATCGAGTTCGAGGTTATCAGAGACGCAAAAAGTAACGTTATTACCGTTTGCTCAATGGAAAACTTCGATCCTGTGGGTGTTCATACGGGAGACAGTATCGTTGTTGCTCCCGCCGTTACCCTTTCCGATAAGGAATACCAGATGCTGCGCACGGCGGCGCTTAATATAGTTCAGGCTTTAGAGGTAGAGGGCGGCTGTAACTGTCAGTTCGCACTTCACCCCACAAGCTTTGAGTATGCGGTTATCGAGGTAAACCCCCGTGTAAGCCGCTCCTCCGCATTGGCCTCCAAGGCGACGGGCTATCCTATCGCAAAGGTTGCCACAAGAATTGCTATCGGCTATACTCTTGACGAGATAATAAATCAGGTTACGGGAAAAACCTACGCCTGCTTTGAGCCTGCAATCGACTACCTTGTTGTCAAGTTCCCCAAATGGCCCTTTGACAAGTTCGTGTATGCTAAAAAGACGTTGGGTACTCAGATGAAGGCAACCGGCGAGGTTATGTCTATCGGTACAAGCTTTGAGGCGGCGATGATGAAGGCGGTGCGTTCAATCGAATTAGGAATGGACACATTAACTAAGGCAGGCTTCACCGAGCTGTCCGACGAGGAGGTTTTGAAAAAGCTTCACGATGTGGACGTTGACAGAGCCTTCTGTATTTTCGAGGCGCTGAAAAGAGGCATCGACGTACAGACTATTTGCGAAATTACCAAGGTGGATAAGTGGTTTATCTGCAAGCTTAAGAACCTGAAGGAGTTGGAGGACTGGCTCTCGGAAGGCGAGCTTACACAGGAAAAGTACGACACCGCTAAGAAATACTGCTATCTTGACAGGACGATTGAACGGCTTTCGGGCAAAAAGCTCGATGAATGCGGCATTAAGAAGCGCCATGCGGTTTATAAAATGGTTGATACCTGTGCGGCGGAGTTCTCTGCCGAAACGCCTTATTTCTACAGCACCTACGATGAAGAAAACGAAGCGGAGGAGTTTATCAGTCAGCACCCCACGGATAAGAAAAAGATTCTTGTTTTCGGCTCGGGTCCTATCAGAATCGGACAGGGAATCGAGTTTGACTACTGCTCGGTTCACTGTGTATGGGCGCTTAAGGAAATGGGATATGAGGCTATTCTTTGCAATAATAATCCTGAAACCGTTTCCACCGACTTCGATACAGGCGACAGGCTTTATTTTGACCCTCTCACCTTTGAAGATGTTGACAATCTTCTTGCAACGGAAAAGCCCGACGGCGTTGTGGTTCAGTTTGGCGGACAGACGGCTATCAAGCTTACAAAGCATTTACAGGACGTAGGAGCAAAAATTTTGGGAACCTCTGCGGAAAGCATTGACGCTGCGGAGGACAGAGAGCTGTTTGACGAGCTTTTGGAGAGATGCGACATTCCCCGTCCTGCGGGAGAAACCGTGTTCACCACGGAGGAAGCCCTTGCTGCCGCTAATAGGCTCGGTTATCCCGTTTTGCTTCGTCCCTCCTATGTGCTTGGCGGTCAGAATATGATTATTGCTCATGCGGACAGCGACGTAACGGAATATATGAAGATAATAACCTCGCATAAATTGGAAAACCCCGTGCTTATCGATAAGTATATGATGGGTACCGAGGTAGAGGTTGACGCTATCTGCGACGGCACCGACTTCCTTATTCCCGGTATTATGGAGCATATCGAAAGAGCGGGCGTTCACAGCGGCGACAGTATTTCAATATATCCTGCTCAGAACCTTACCGAAAGAGTCAAGAAGGTTATTATAACTTATACCGAGCGCCTTGCTAAGGCGCTTAACGTAATAGGACTTGTTAATATTCAGTATGTTGTTTATGATCATCAGGTTTACGTTATCGAGGTAAACCCCCGTTCATCAAGAACGGTGCCTTATATAAGCAAGGTTACGGGTGTTCCCATGGTGGATATTGCAACTAAGATAATGCTTGGACACACTCTGAAGGAACAGGGATATTCAAGCGGATTGTATCCAGTAGGCGACTATGTTGCGGTAAAGGTTCCCGTATTCAGCTTTGAGAAGCTTCACGATGTGGATACTCAGTTAGGTCCCGAGATGAAGTCAACGGGCGAGTGTCTCGGAATTGCGAAAACATTCTCGGAGGCTTTGTATAAGGGACTTGTTGCGGCAGGCTTTAAAATGCAGTACAGCGGCGGAGTGCTGTTCTCGGTGCGCAATCAGGATAAATCGGAAATAATTGATCTTGCAAGCAGATTTGAAGCGTTGGGCTTCGATATTTACGCTACAAGCGGAACGGCTTCGCTGTTAAACAGAAATATGATAGCCACTAATTTTACCTATCGCATAAACGAGGGCAAGGAGCCTAATGTTATCTCGCTTTTGGAAAGCGGAAAGATTAATTATGTTATTTCAACCTCCGAGACAGGACGCGACCCTGCCCGTGACAGCGTTAAGATGAGAAGAAAGGCTTCGGAAAGGTCTATAGCCTGCCTTACCGCTATCGATACGGCAAATGCGCTTGTTACCTGCTTGGAGATGCACAAGTCTATCGACGATGTGGAAATGGTGGATATTACTAAGATTTAATTTTTGTCGAGGAGAATAAATGAAGGTCGGAAATTTCAAGGTTAAAAGAAATTATCAGATAGCTCAAATGGTTATCGATGCTGTTTCGGTGATTATTTTGATTGTTATTATCAGGAGTGTTTTTAGCTTCGGCGAGTTTATCGACGAGAAAAATGCGCTTGTTAAGGACTATAACAGCAGCGTCACCGGTCTTGTTGTCTGGCAGTGGAACATAATTTGGATAGCGATTGCCGCTGTGGTAACTGCGGTTTCGCTGGTAATGATTTACAAGCCGAGGAAATTGCCAAAAAAATACATTGTGAACAGGGAAAACGTTCAGAAATACAGTGATATTGTCATTACGGCAATAAGCTGTGTGCGTATTCCCGCTTTGCTTATAGTGTTTGAGGGAATGTGTATTCATCAGTCTGTTATGACGAGAGTGTATAATGTGTTTACACTGCAAATACCTTTGGACATCTTGTTGGCGGTAATTATAATAAGGTTTTCCATTCACAGGGTAAGAGCTATTCAGCCTAAGGATAAAGAGATAGTTTTAAGGGAAGATTGAAAATTATGAATCCGAAAAGAATTGAAACAAAGGAGCTTTTCCTCGATAAGGCTCGTTTTTCCGATTGGGAGGATATGTACAAAAACGTATGGTCACAGCCCGAATGCGCCAAATATATGATGTGGAAGCTGACGGAAAGTGAAAGCGACGCTCAGATAAGAATCGGAAAAACTATTGAGTTTCAAAAAAACCACGACACATACCTTGTTTACGAAAGGAAAAGCGGTAAAGCTATCGGTTTTGCAGGAGTGGAAAAGGTTTCCCCTTCGTTTGTGAGGAAGCGGGCATTTGCTTAGGTGCGGATTACAGAGGTAAGGGCTACGGAAAACAAATTTTACAAGCCCTTATGGATTATGCCAAAAAGGAATACGGAGCAAAGGAATTTTTGTATTCCACGAGAGAGAAAAACACGGCTTCGATAAAATTGGCGGCTTCTTTTGGATTCACACTTGTGGGTTCTGAGGACAAGGTTGACGACAGGGACGGAAGCGTATACAAGATGTTAAGATACAGAAAGTCCCTAACGGAAGCTGACATAGGCGATTTTGGCATAAACGAAATGAAAACTATGCAGAGGTGCCTTCAGTTAAAGTATCGGGATAAATGGGAGCCGATTGAACCGGAAACAGGCAAAAACAAGCTGCTTTGGATGATAGGCGAGATAGGGGAAGTAATAGATATTGTAAAAAAGAACGGCGGGACAAGGGCTTGTGAAGATTTTTCGCTGAGAGAAGCTTTGGTTGAGGAGCTCTCCGATGTTTTAATGTATTATAATGACGTTCTGCTTTGTTATGGAATTACTGCCGAGGAATTAAAGGAAAGCTATATGCAAAAATATAAAAAGAATTTATATCGCTGGTAAATTCTAACGTTCACATTATACTTAAAATATGAAAGGAAATAACAATGGTTTTTTTTTGTGACAATTATCCCATATTAAAAAAATCCGTGATAGCAAAGGGAATATTTTCCTATGTGATAAGCTGTCCCGAAGCTGCCGCTGTTTCAAGAGCAGGGCAGTTTGTTCATATAAGAGCAAAGGGATATACGCTTCGCCGTCCGATTTCCATATGCGAAATTGACAAGGCTAAAGGTACGATTCGCATTGTGTTTGAAGTAAGAGGCGGAGGAACGGACGCTCTTTCAAAGCTTGAAGCCGGTGACAAAATGGATATTATTATGCCGCTTGGCAATGGTTTTACCGTTAAGGAAATCCCAAGCGATAAAATGGTTATTGCTGTTGGAGGAGGAATTGGAGTTCCTCCCATGTTGGGAATAGCCACAGAATATGCAAAAACCGGAAAGGTAAATGCAATAATAGGATTCAGGAGCAAGGACAAGGTTATTCTTGAAGAGGACTTAAAGCGCATAGGGGCTGATGTTACCGTTTGTACCGACGACGGAAGCTATGGAGTGAGGGGAATCATCGCAGCTCCGCTTGAAGAAGAGCTGAAAAAGGGAAGCGCCGCTATGATTTATGCCTGCGGACCCACCCCTATGCTTAAGGCGGTTATTGAGGCTGCAAAAAAATACAATGTACCTTGTGAAGTCTCATTAGAGGAGAGAATGGCGTGCGGCGTGGGAGCCTGCGTCGGCTGTGCCTGCAAAATCAGAAGGGACGGGAAGGAGCTTGTGCTGAGAGTGTGCAAGGACGGTCCCGTATTTAAGGCTGAGGAGGTGGTATTGTGAGCGTTTTGGAAAATGCCGCTGCAAAAAAGGATTTATCGGTAACAGTGGCGGGAGTGAAATTTCCCAATCCCGTTATTGCGGCTTCGGGAACCTATGGGTTCGGACAAGATTACACCGACCTTTATCCTCTGAGCAGGTTAGGCGGAATCTCCTGCAAGGGCACAACCCTTTTGCCAAAGGACGGAAATCCTTCTCCGAGAATTGCGGAAACCCCTTCGGGAATGTTAAACTCGGTAGGGCTGCAAAATCCGGGGGTTGATGCTTTTATATCGGAGCATTTGCCGAAAGCAAAAAGAGACGGAAACGTTATCATTGCTAATTTAGCGGGGGCTGTCCTTGACGATTATGTCAGAGCGGCGGAAAAGCTTGATGAAACCGATGTGGATATGATAGAGCTTAATATTTCCTGCCCTAATGTTAAGCAGGGAGGAGCAAGCTGGGGAATCACCTGTGAAGGGGCGGCGAAAGTAACCAAAGCGGTTCGTGCCGTTACAAGGAAGCCTTTAATGGTGAAGCTTACGCCCAATGTCACCAATATAACCGAAATTGCAAAGGCTGCCGAGGCGGAGGGGGCGGACTGTCTCTCGCTTATAAATACCCTTCTCGGAATGAGGATAGACATCAAAACCCGCCGACCGATTTTAAAGAACAATGTGGGCGGTTTTTCGGGTCCCGCCGTTTTTCCCGTGGCAGTCAGAATGGTGTGGCAGGTAGCTAACGCCGTTAAAATTGACGTTGTGGGAATGGGCGGTATAAGCGCCGCCGAGGACGCAGTAGAAATGATGATGGCGGGAGCTAAGGCTGTTCAAATGGGAACCGCTATTTTCACCGACCCCTATTCTCCGCTTAAGGTGATAGAGGGGTTGGAGCAGTATATGATTGATAACAATCTTGATTCACTTGAAGAAATTGTGGGGACGGTGCAGCCATGGTAACTACGCTTTATCTTGTCCGCCACTGTGAAGGGGAAGGCAACATCAATAATACCTTTCAGGGACAAATTGACCAGGATATAACGGAAAAGGGGCAAATGCAGCTTGACCTGCTTTCCGAAAGATTCAAAAGCCTTGAATTTGACGTCATATATTCCTCTCCCCTTAAAAGAGCATATAAAACGGCTGTGGCAGTGAATAAATATCATAATGCCGAGATTATTGTCAATCCTTCCTTTGCGGAAATTGACGGAGGAGAATATGAGGGAAAAAAATGGGAGGAGCTTCCCGTTCTGTTTCCCGATACATATGATTTGTGGAAAAATAATTTCTCCAATTTCAGGACAGCAAACGGCGAATCTATGGCTCAGGTTTACAGCAGAGTTTCCGAGGGCATAGTAAGAGTTGTGGAGCAAAACAAGGGCAAGAGCGTGGTTATTGCGTCTCACGGCTGTGCAATACGGAATATGTGCTGTTTTATGCGGGGGATAGGACTTGAAAGAATAGCTGAGTGTCATTGGGTGGATAACACGGGTATTTGCTGTTACCACGCCTTGGACAATGGGAAATTTGAAGAGGTTTTTTTCAACGACATTTCACATCTTGAGGGCGCTGCGGGAGCGGAGCCTCACCGTATGTTCTGGAGAAAAGGCGAATAATGCAATATTTTGTTCTATAGACTGCACAATGTACATACCCTTAGAATGAGGTGATTGTATATGGTTTGCCGTTTCGACGATATGAGATGCAAGGAGATTATCAATATCAAAACAGGCTGTAAATTAGGCTATCCCGACGATATAGAATTTGACACCTGCACCGCTAAGATTTGCAAGCTTATTGTTTACGGAAAGGCTAAATTTTTCGGACTGCTTGGCAGGGAAGAGGACTTTGTGATTCCTTGGTGCGATATTGAAGTGATTGGGCAGGATACTATACTTGTAACCTGTGATTTTCCAATTCGTACAAATTCAGGCAAAGGATTTTTCAAAAATTTGTTAAAATAGACGAAAAGAATAATGTTGTAAAAACAGCTCTGTTGTGTTATAATTATTAATGCGGTTTTTAGCCGCAAATCCGCACACAGCGCTGATTTTCCTGTGGGTGCCGTCATTAGCGGCTTTGGAAAATAAAACTCTGTGGAGGAAATAACCAAAAA
>CAYMFX010000048.1:0-14619 GCA_964389845.1 uncultured Ruminiclostridium sp. | reverse complement strand
CGGCGAGCAGTTTATGAGATTTACCGAGTCTTGGCGTTCCGTTAAGACCGATGGCTGGGGCATTTCCAAGGCAGGCGTAGGCGACGATGAGAACAAGCTCAACGCGGCTCTCAGACTTATCGACTATGCGTTCAGCGAGGAAGGTCAGATCATGATGTCCTACGGTCCCGACGCGTTCATCAAGACCAAGGCTGACGGTTCTTACGAGACATTCAACTTTAACGGCAAGGAGATGCCCGTTATCGCGGACGCGACTTACGCGGAGCTTTGGGATAAGGCAAACGGCAACTACACCAACTACGCTCGTAAATACCTTGGCTCTACTCTGAGCTTCGCAAAGAGCCAGGCATTTGAGTATCAGTGCACTCACAAGGTTGGTCAGGAAGGCGCAGGCTACATCTCCAACGCTATCGGCGTTGGCACTATCAAGCACCCCGAATTGGCACTTGCTGAAAATCCTTGGTACACCTCCGTTCCTACCGTTCTTCCTCACACCGAGACAGAGAACACCGAAATTGCAGGATTTGCAGAACTCAGCTCTAAGGGTAAGTTCTCTACCAGCTCAGATCAGGAAAACGTCTTTGTAAACATCATCGCTGCCGGTTATTCGGGTGAAGGCACCTCTTCCGCAGAAGAAACTGTTTCCACAGTATCCGGCACATGGAACGGCGCTACTTACCTCTCTCTTAAGAACGACGCTTGGGAGAGACTCGTAGCTTACTACAACAGCCTTTAATTAATAATAGGCAAAAATATTCTCTGAAAAAAATTAAACCATTGCGCATTATGCCTTAAGTATAATGCAAAATCCCAATTATGTTCAGATATGTTAATGGGGAGAGGTTCTCTCCTCTCCCCCATTTAACATATATTTAACATAAAGGAAGAGGGCTTTTATGTATAAGAAACAGTTGATATTTCAGAAAATAGTTTGTTTTGGGATGCTTATTGTATCCGCTTTGGTATTTATTTATTCATTGGGAATAATGACAGACCTGTATGACACATTGTATTACACTATCCCGAATTCTAATAAGATTTATGAATCTAAGGTTGCGGGTTCGGCAATTTATTTTGAAATGCAGCCTTTTAACGGCAACTTCACCAATCTCTCTATCGGACTGATACTTGTTACATTGATTTTGTTTGTAACCTGTACTCACTCACGCAGAAAATATTACATAGGAAATTATATTGCAGTAGGCGTATCCTCCGTCTGCAACATTGCAATGTCTATATGGTCGCTCTCCAATATCTCCTACTACAAGGCAAAATTCTTACAGGTAGATTTTGCGGCATTGAAGGAGTTCTGGGAGGGACGGCAAAGACCCGAGGTTTATACGGATTCCACATTCTGGTTTGACGTAAGCTATTTTGTATTCGGCTTGCTTTTGCTGATGACAGTTTTGCTTATTGTCAATACGATATTGAAGGTAATCCTGATGAAGGAAGAACAACGTCTTATCGGCAGCAGAAAGGATGTGAAAGCATGACAAACAACGAAGTTGCATTAATTAAGAAGGATCGCCTTCGCTACTCGAAAAATAAGCTTTCCTCCAACCTGACATTATTGGCAATCGTGCTGAACGCCCTTTACTTTGTCTGCATATACAGATCCGATGTAGGTTCTTACTACTACACGGTTTTGATAGGGGCGTCGGTTGTTTACAACCTGTTGTTTATGCTGATTGCGTTCCTCTGCTCAGAGGGCGTTAAGAGCTACAAGCTTAATTACAGTTATATTTTAATGGCATTGGGCGTCGGGCAGATAGTCCGCATCTTCATAATCCCAATGAGTGCAAAAACCACCGAGATCACTTTGAACCAGCAAACTATGATGGTAATGCAGGACGACCAGTTCTTAAGAGTCTGCATTTACCTTATCGGTTCCGCCGCACTCTGCATAATCGCCGGTGTAACCGCATTTATTAAAACCCGCACACTGACAAGCTACCAAGCAGAGCTTGATAAAAAAGCAAAGGGAGCAAGCCAATGAGTAGTTTAAATTTACAGCATCTTGACAAAATATACGACAACAAGGTTCAGGCTGTTTTTGACTTTAATCTTGACGTTAAAGACGGCGAGCTGATCGTATTGGTAGGACCCTCTGGCTGCGGAAAGTCTACGACCCTCCGTATGGTTGCCGGATTGGAGGATATTTCCAAGGGCAAGCTTATCATCGACGGCAAGGACGTTACGAAGATGCCGCCTAAGGACAGAGATATAGCAATGGTTTTCCAGAATTACGCTCTGTACGGTCATATGACCATTTACGAAAATATGGCGTTTTCTCTTAATCTGCGCAAGGAGAACAAGAACGAGATACATCAAAAGGTTCTTGCGGCGGCGGAAATCCTCGGACTAACCGACCAGCTGAACAAAAAGCCCAATCAGCTCTCGGGCGGTCAGAGACAGAGAGTTGCAATGGGACGTGCTATAGTGCGTACCCCTAAGGTATTTCTTTTTGACGAGCCTCTTTCTAACCTTGACGCAAAGCTGAGAGGCGCTACAAGACGTGAGATTCTGCTTTTGCACAAGAGACTTAACGCAACGATGCTTTACGTTACCCACGACCAGACGGAAGCCTTAACCCTTGCGGACAGAATCGTTTGTATGTCAATGGGACACGTTCAGCAGATAGGAACGCCTCTCGAGCTGTACGATACTCCTGCTAACCTCTTTGTTGCGGGCTTCATCGGACTGCCCCCCATGAACTTCTTCGACGTGCAGATAAAAAACGGTCAGGCGATATGCGACAGCTTTACCATTGACCTTTCGGAAGAAGAAAAGTCACTGCTTAAAAATTACGAAAACAAGACGATTGTTCTCGGCGTAAGACCCGAAAACATTACAGAAGGCGGAAATATTCCCGTAAGCGTGTTCTCCAATGAAAATCTCGGTCAGACTACATTGGTAAACGGCGTGGTTAAAAATCATAAAATTACTTGTAAATTCCGCGAATGGTGCAATTACAAGGCGGGCGATACGGTTAAGGTTTCCTTTAACAGAAAGCATTTCTTCGACAAAGAAACCTCCGACGCAATCAGATAAAGATAAAGGAGAACTGAGCATATGAGTAAAAATGCAGCGTCTGCCAAGCCTAAAAAGGGAATAAAGGAATTTTTCCGTAAATTTTTTGTTTCCTTGAAGCGCAGTCCGCAGAATATCGCTTTGGTTGCCTTATTAGTGGCATTTTTGGTTTATTCGCTTAACCTGACCCACATTGCCGACACTACGGCGAGAATTAACCTTCCCAATATGGGGCAGTGTGAATTTGCGGCTATGCTGTTTTCGATACTTGCCTTCGTAGTATTCCTGAGAGCGTTCCCGAAGCGTCAAAAGCCCCATAAGATAATGGTAGGATTATTGTTCTTTATGTTTGCGCTTTTGATATTTGTGGACGTGGTTTACCTTATGAGAATAACCGAAGCGCTTACCCGTGCCGATAACCCTGCTGTAATTACCGTTGATACCGCCTTCATTGCTATAGCAAATAACGCCGTTGTAGCGCATATAATTTGCGTTGGCATTTGTGCGGTTCTGACGGCTGCCTTACCGCTTTACGGAAAGCTTTTGAAGAAAATCAACACCTCTATTGACGTTGAAGGCAACGGAGAAATGGAAGCTATTGATATTTCCGGTGAGGACTGATAATAAACCCCATGAAAGCAGCATCAGTCTAATGCTTGATGTTGCTTTCTTTTTGAAAAGGATAGTATGTCGAAAAAAAATAAAAAAACTTCTGATAATTCGCCTATCAATAATTACTACGACCTTAAGACGGACGCAGTAGAACGTTTAATTAACGCAAAAAATGCTCCAAGAGTCTCAGAAGAGGAAATAGAAAAATACACCTCAAGGCGCAAGTTTAAAATACCCACATGGCTTAAGGTCACATTCATAAAGTTTTGGTTTGCCGGTGCGGTGTGCTACTTCATTATGTGGGGTCTCGGAACGGTTATAACGGGGCTTGACTTAATGGCGGCGCTGGCAATCGTTCTCGGTATTGTCAACGATATTATGATAAATAACGTTCTAAGGCATTTTGCCCCCATAAACGGCGCTTACGACAAATGGATGATGTTCCCCTTCAAAAAATTCTGGACGGTTTTCCTAAACGTTATCTATTGCGCTGTAATCCTGTTTTTCATAATACAAACCTACAATGTGATAAACACGCTGTTGGTAGGAGATGTGGAAACAGCCGAATCCGTTGCGGTAGGCGTTGAGCCTATTTTGTTCGGACTGCTGTTTTTAGGCTACGATATGTTGTTTGTGGCAATTAAAAATGCTTTAATGAAGGTATTTAAAGACGCCAACGGAAAAAATACGAAAAAATCATAGCAGAAAAGGAAAAATTCATGGTAAACATTCTATATGCGGGTTCAGTGTCGGCTTGCTTCGAGCTTGATAACAATCTGCCTTACTATAACGACAGCGAATACACGGTATCTCTTAACGGGAAAGCGCTCTTTAAGTCAAACACCAACGTTTTCTCTTTATTTTCCCTTAAGCCCGATACCGAATACCTTCTTGAAGTGACGGGACAGCCGGAGGTCAGATTTACTACCGACAAAGAAGCCTGCGCCGTCAATGTAAAGGACTTTGGCGCAATAGGAGACGGAGAGCATGACGACACGATTAATATTCAGACCGCTATAAGCTGTCTCCCCAAAGGAGGAAGGCTGTACTTCCCCAAAGGTGTTTACAGCACTGCGCCTCTTGCGCTGAAAAGCAATATTACAATTGAGCTTGCGGAAGCTGCGGTATTATTGGGCAATACCAATACCGAAAGATACCCCGTTGTACCCGGAGCCGTAAACGATATTGAGACGGGGGAGCTTATCCAGTTCGGCACCTGGGAAGGCAACTCCATTCCCATGCACCAAGCGCTGCTCTTTGCCGAATATGCCGAGAATATTCAAATCGTCGGAAAAGGCACTGTTGACGGAAACGCACAAAACAGCGAGTGGTGGATAAACGTCAAGGAGCGCGAGACCGGGAGACCGAGAATTTTCTTTGCCAACCGCTGCAAGAACATCACACTCCACGGAGTCACTGTACAAAATGCTGCAGCGTGGCAGCTTCACCCCTACTTCTCGGAAAACCTGAGCTTCCTTGAAGTGTCCGTCAATGCTCCCAAAAACAGTCCTAACACCGACGCATTGGATCCCGAAGCCTGCGACAACGTAAACATCATCGGCTGCAAATTCAGCGTTGGCGACGACTGTATCGCAATTAAATCGGGAAAAATCGAAATCGGCAGAAAATATAAAACTCCCGCCAATCATCATACAATCAGAAACTGCCTTATGCAGTTCGGTCACGGCGCAATAACTCTCGGAAGCGAAATGGCAGGCGGCGTTAAAAATCTTACCGTAAACCGCTGCATTTTTAACCATACCGACAGAGGTCTGCGTATTAAGACCCGCCGAGGCAGAGGCAAGGACGCTGTTATTGACGGAGTCCTTTTTGAGAATATCAAAATGGACGGGGTTCTCACTCCGATTGTAATCAATATGTGGTACAACTGCTGCGACCCCGACCGCTACTCCGAGTATAATACGATTAGAGATAAACTGCCTGTTGACGACAGAACCCCTTATTTGGGCAAGTTTACCTTTAAGGACATGGTATGCGAAAACTGTCAGGTTGCCGCCTGCTACTGCGACGGACTGCCCGAACAGCCTATTGACGAAATAACAGTCGAAAATATAAAATTCACCTACGATGAAAACGCCGAGCCCGGAGTACCCGCAATGAGAAACAACGCCGAAAAGATGTGCAGGGCGGGAATGTATTTTGACAACGTTAAAAAGCTCACGGTAAAAAACATTGAGATAGAAGGAAACGACGGCGACCCGCTTATTGCAAAAAATGTCGGCAGGCTTAACAGGGAATAACGTTTTCCGAGCATAGAAAGGAATATAATGTACGAACAAATTGAAAAATATATCGAAAAGCTTTTAAACAGCTCCACTCCCGACGCTCCGCTCTGGAACATTGAAAGCATTCGCATGGGAAAAAAGCCCCACTGGAATTACATTGACGGCTGTATGATTACCGCTCTTCTGTGTGCAAGCGAAATCACGGGAGAAGAGAAGTACGCCGACTTTGCGGAGAAATTCATTGACTACTACGTTAATGAGGACGGCTCCATTTTGGGCTACTCCATGGACAAATTCAACCTTGACGACGTGAACGAGGGCAGAGTATTATTTGACCTCTACAAAAAGACGGGCAAGGAAAAATACAAAAAAGCAATTTTTATGCTCCGTGAACAGCTTAAGAATCAGCCCCGAACCAATACCGACAACTTTTGGCACAAGCAGATTTATCCCAATCAGATATGGCTTGACGGTCTTTACATGGCGCAGGTTTTCTATGTAAGATTTCAAAAGGAGTTCGGCGGCAAGGACTATTCCGATACGGTAAGCCAGTTCAAAAATGTTCACAAATATATGCTGAATAAGAACAAGGGGCTTTACTATCACGGAATGGACTGCTCAAAAACGGCGTTCTGGGCGGATAAGGAAACAGGCTGCTCCAAAAACTTCTGGCTTAGAGCAATGGGCTGGTTTTGCGTAGCGCTTGCGGATATTATCGAATACATTGACGATGAAAGCGCCAAAAAGGAGCTTTGCGGAATATTCAGCGAGGCAATCGAAGGCATTTCCAAATATTCCGACCCCGAAACAGGCATGTACTATCAGGTGATAGACTGCGGCGGCAGTGAGGGCAACTACCTTGAAACCAGCGGAAGCAGCATGATAGCCTACGCCATGCTGAAGGGCGCAAGATTAGGCATTATTGATAAGAAGTATTCCGAAATTGGCAAAAAGACCTTTGATGGAATATGCAAAAGGTACTTGACCGTAAGCGATGACGGGGATTTGAATTTAGGCGGTATCTGCCTTGTAGCGGGACTTGGTCCCGAGGACAACAGGCGCAGAGACGGAACCTATGAATACTATATCTCCGAGCCTGTGGTTGAGAACGACGCAAAGGGAGTTGCTCCTTTTGTGCTGTGCTATATGGAAATTAAGAGATTGGCTGAGTAATGCCAAAAAATGTTGAAAGGTCAATGGGCAAAATGTCTGTGAAAAATATCAAAATCGCATACATAGGCGGCGGTTCCAAAGCTTGGGCAAGAGTTTTTATGACCGATTTGGCACTGGCGGAGGGACTTTGCGGAGAAATTGCCCTTTACGACATTGATTTGCCCGCCGCTGAGCTTAACAGGAAAATCGGCGGACGAATAAACGAAAACCCCAACACCGTTTCAAAGTGGGATTACAGGGTATATTCCGAAATAGGCGAGGCTCTTGACGGCGCCGATTTTGTAGCCTGCTCGATTCTTCCGGGCACCTTTGACGAAATGGAGGGAGACGTACATCTCCCCGAGAAGTACGGAATATATCAGTCGGTAGGCGATACGGTAGGTCCCGGCGGAGTGCTGAGGGCAATGCGGACGGTGCCGATTTACGAGGGCTTTGCAAGGGAGATAAAGGAGCATTGCCCAAAGGCTTGGGTTATAAATCTTACCAATCCCATGACCGCCTGCACAAAGACATTGTACGATGTGTTCCCCGAAATCAAAGCTTTCGGCTGTTGTCACGAGGTATTCCATGCTCAGGAATTCCTCTGCTGTGCGGCTAAGGAAATATTGGGCGTTCCCCGTCCTGCAAGAAAGGATATAGTTATAGACGCTTGCGGGATAAACCATTTCACTTGGATTACCGAAGCAAGCTTTGACGGCAATGATATGCTTGCAATACTGCCCGAATTTATTGAAAGATATTATGACAGCGGGTACTGCGAGCGCCCCGATACTGCCCCCGACGGATTCAGGGACGACCCTTTTCTTTACGGAAACAAGGTCAAAATGGATTTGTTCAAGCGCTTCGGAGTATTGGCGGCGGCAGGCGACCGGCATTTGGCGGAGTTTATGAACAACGCTTGGTACATAGGCGATAAGGACGCTCCCGACAAATGGCTTTATCACCTCACTTCGGTTGCTTACCGCAAGGAGGACAGAATAAATAAAATCAATCAGTCTCACCGCATTGCGGAGGGAAAAGAAAATATAGAGGTCAAGAAGAGCGACGAGGAGGTAGTGGAGCTTATGAAGGCTCTGCTTGGGCTTATTCCTCCCCTTGTTTCCAACGCCAACACGGTGAATGCGGGACAGATGCCCGACTTGCCCTTAGGTTCGGTTGTGGAAACCAACTGTGTGTTCTCTCGGAACAGCCTTAAGCCCGTAACGGCAAAGCGGCTCCCGCAGAATGTGAATGCGCTGGTGCTTCGCAATGCTCAAAATATCGAAAACACCTACTGCGGAATAAAACACCGCAATGTTAAAGAAATTTTTGAAGCCTTTATTAATCAGCCTCTTTGCTCGAATTTATCTCTCGAGGACGGGAAAGAGCTGTTTAACCGCATGATAGAGGCGACAAAGGATTATCTTGTTCCTTACTTTGAGGGAAAGGCGCTTAAGGTATGACGGACGCTTTTCTCTTTGCGGCAAATGCGGTCTTACCCATAGTTCTGATGATTGCCTTGGGGTATTTCTTAAAAAGAATAGGGCTGTTTAAGCGGGAGTTCTTGGACGTAGGAAATAAGCTTACCTTCAGAGTGCTTATTCCCGCTCTGCTGTACTACAACATTTACAATATCGGAAGCTTCAGCGAGATAAATTTCGGCTTCGTGCTTTACGGCATAGCGGCGGTAATTGTGATTTTTCTGCTTGCCATGCTTGTCACCTGCCTGTTTACTAAGGACAGCGGCAAAAGGGGCGCATTGATACAGTCGGCGTTCCGCTCTAACTATGCGATAATCGGACTTCCCCTTGCGTCGGCTCTTTTCGGAGACAAGGGAGCAGCGGCGGCGGGAGTTATGGCGGCTTTCTGCGTTCCCCTGTTCAATATTTTGGCGGTAATAACTCTGACTATATTCAACAACGGAAGCGAAAAAGGAAAGATAGACGTTAGGAAAATTTTGAAGGGCATAGTTACAAACCCGCTTATAATCGGCACTGTGCTTGGACTGCTAACCCTCGGAGTCAGAGAGATATTCGTTTCCTGCAATATCGGGTTCAGGCTTCGTGACATTGAGTTTTTGTACAAGACCTTGGAAAATGTCAAATCTATCTGCACTCCCTTTGCCCTGTTGGTATTGGGCGGCAAGTTCGAGTTCTCGGCGGTCAGGAGACAGCTTAAATATATTGTTTACGGAACGTTGGTTCGCACTGTTGCGGTGCCTGTAATCGCCTTGCTTATAGCCTATTTTTGTGTTCCCGATTTGGCGGGAGAGCATTACGCAACATACATTGCGGTTTTCGGCACACCCGTTGCAGTAGCCAGCGCAATAATGGCAAAGGAAATGAACGCCGACGACGAATTGGCGGGACAACTGGTGGTTTGGACCAGCTTAGTGAGTACGGTGACGATTTTCGGCTTTGTGGTGGTATTCAGAAGTATCGGTATCTTTTAGAATATCAGGCAGAAAATCTTAAACCGATTAAGACCGATTCTTAATCAAGCTGTAAGCGGACACCGTTGCAGAGATTCGCTTATGGAGATTAAAGAGCTATAAAAAATAAATTTAAAATATTTTTGGAGGTAAACAAAATGATTTTGGACAAATTCAATCTGAACGGCAAGGTAGCAATTGTAACGGGCAGCGACACCGGTTTGGGTCAGGGCTTCTCAAAGGCATTTGTTGAGGCGGGCGCTAAGGTTTTGGGCGTTTCCATTGTTCCCAGCACCGCTACTCAGGAAATGCTCGGCAAGGAAAATTTCGAGTTCATTACCGCCGACCTTTCCACCCTTGACCCTATTGACGGCATCATCAAAAAGGCTTTGGATACCTTCGGACATATCGATATTCTTGTAAACAATGCGGGACTTATTAAGCGTGAGGACACTATAGATTTCAGCGTTGAGAGCTGGGACAAGGTTATCAATGTAAACCTCCGCACATTGTTTTTCCTTTCACAGGCTGTTGCTAAGCAGTTTATGGCTCAGAAGAGCGGCGGCAAAATCATCTCCGTTGCAAGCATGCTGTCCTTCCAGGGAGGAATCAGAGTACCCAGCTACACCGCCAGCAAGTCGGCTGTTAAGGGCATCACAATGACTATGGCTAACGAGTGGGCACAGTACGGCATTAACGTAAACGCAATTGCTCCCGGATATATGGCTACCAATAATACATCGGCTCTCCGTGCCGACAAGGACAGAAGCGAGGCTATCCTCGACAGAATCCCCGCAGGACGCTGGGGCACTCCCGACGATATTATGGGTGCGGCAGTATTCCTTGCTTCTTCCGCAAGCGACTATGTAAACGGCTTCACATTGGCTGTTGACGGCGGCTGGCTTGGCAGATAACATCATCTAATCAAAAATTTTCGGAGGATTTACAATTATGGATATGAAAGCGTTTCAGGAACAGCTTGAATGTACGGGTATTATTCCCGTAATCAAGCTTGAGGATACCTCTAAGGCGGTAGAACTTGCAAAGGCGCTTCGTGCAGGAGGCATAAACGCGGCGGAGGTTACATTCCGTGCAGAGGGAGCAGACAAGGTTATTTCCGATATGACCAAGGCGTTCCCCGATATGTTGGTAGGCGCCGGAACCGTGCTTACCATTGACCAGTGTGACAGAGCAATTGCGGCGGGTGCGAAGTTCTGTGTTGCTCCCGGACTTAACGCTAAGGTAGTTAAGCACTGCCTTGACAAGGGAATTCCCTTTGCTCCCGGCGTTGCCAACGGAAGCCAGATTGAAGAAGCAATGGAATTAGGTCTTGATTTCGTCAAGTTCTTCCCTGCCGAGCAGGCAGGCGGACTTCCCTACATCAAGGCAGTTTCCGCTCCTTACTCAAATATGAAGTTTATGCCTACAGGCGGCGTTAATGAAAACAACCTGAACACCTATCTCGGATTCAAGAAGGTTATCTGCTGCGGCGGAAGCTGGATAGTTCCAGGCAAGCTTATCAATGAAGGAAAGTGGGACGAAATCACCGCACTTTGCCGCACCGCTGTAAACAAGATGCTTGACTTCTCGGTAGCTCATGTGGGCATCAACTGTGAGAACGAGGATGAGGCTAAGGCAACCACCGAAATGTTCCAAAAGATGTTCGGCTGGGAGCAGAAGGTGGGCAACAGCAGCGTATTTGCGGGCAAATTTATCGAGTGCATGAAAACCCCCTTCAAGGGCGCAAAGGGACACATTGCGGTAGCTACCAACAGCGTTCCCAGAGCCGTTTATCAGCTTAAGACAATGGGTATTGAACCCGATATGGATACCGCTAAGTACGATTCCGACGGCAGAATGACCGTAGTTTATCTTAAGGGCGAGTTCAGCGGCTTTGCCGTACACCTTGTTGAGAAAAAGTAATAAAAAAATTTGACATAACAAAAACAAATTAAGGAGATTTCAAATGGCAAAAATTGTTACCATGGGCGAAATTATGCTCAGACTTTCCACTCCCAACAATGAGAAGTTTATTCAAGCCGACGAGTTCGACGTCAATTACGGCGGAGGAGAAGCGAACGTTGCCGTTTCTCTCGCCAATTACGGTCACAATGCGGAATTTGTTACGGCAGTTCCCGATAACCCTATCGGCGCCTGCGCTGTTGCGGCCCTCAGAAAGTACGGAGTTGAGACAAAGCACATTGCAAGGTGCGGAGAAAGACTCGGTATCTATTATCTTGAAACAGGTGCTTCTATGAGAGCCTCCAACGTTGTATACGACAGAGCTCATTCCTCTATCGCCACCGCCGACGCTTCAAACTTTGACTTTGACGATATTTTCAAGGACGCGGACTGGTTTCATTTCACAGGTATCACCCCCGCCATTTCCGACTTGGCCGCCGAGGTTACAGAGGTTGCATTAAAGGCTGCTAAAAAGCACAATGTCACCGTTTCCGTTGACCTTAACTTCCGCAAAAAGCTGTGGTCGTCGGAGAAGGCTCAAAAGGTAATGACAAATCTTATGCAGTATGTAGACGTATGTATCGGCAACGAGGAGGACGCTGAAAAGGTATTAGGCTTTAAGCCGGGAGCGACAGACGTTACCAAGGGCGAGTTAGAACTTAGCGGCTATGTTGATATATTCAACCAAATGGCTGACAAATTCGGCTTCAAGTACATTATCTCCTCCCTGAGAGAAAGCCATTCCGCTTCCAACAACGACTGGTCAGCCTGCATTATGGACGGAAAGACAAGAGAGTTTTACCATTCAAGAAAATACAACATCAATCCCATTGTTGACCGTGTGGGCGGCGGCGACTCCTTTGCCGGCGGTCTTATCTGCGGACTTGCAGACGGCAAGGACTTCAAGGCGGCTCTTGAATTTGCAGTTGCAGCATCCGCTCTTAAGCACACCATTCCGGGAGACTTTAACCTTGTTACCCGTGCGGACGTTGAGACGCTTGCGGGCGGCGACGCTTCGGGACGTGTTCAGCGGTAAGCGGACATGATGAGGCTTTTTATTCGTGCCCATGACCTTGGAGTCAAGGGCGAAAACAATGTTGTGGACAAACTGAACGAGTTAGGGCTTGACGGTGTGCAGCTTGTGGCGTACAAGGTTTTGGAGGACGTAAGCTATACGGAGGGTTCAATCACTGAACAGCGTTCAATTCAGGTAGCCAAAGCCTTTGCCAAAGCGGGAAAAACCGTTCCTCTTATCGGCGCCTACTTTAATCCCGTTCACCCCGATGAGGAAAAGATAAAAAACGGCGTTGCGGTTTTCAAGGATTACCTTGGAATGGCTAAGACCTTAGGCTGTGATACCGTAGGCTCGGAAACAGGCTCCTATAACGGCGACAAATGGATTTATCACCCCCAAAACCGCACCGAGGAGGCGCTTAACAGAGTTATTGCCACATTCGCCGACCTGTGCGGATATGCAGAGGAAAAGGGCGTTTGCGTGGGAATGGAGGGAGCCTTCGGACACGTTTGCTACAACGTTAAAACCCTTGACAGGGCGGTCAAAGCAATCGGAGCTGATAATATAAAAATTATCTTCGATTTGTACAACTACCTTGACAAATCAAACGTGCAGAATATGTACGACATTCTCTCGGAGGGGCTTCAGACCTTCGGCGGCAGAATATGGGTATTCCACATAAAGGACTGCGTTATAGCCGAGGACGGGAGCCTGAAGCAATGCGGAGTGGGAAAAGGCATTTTCGATTACCGCCGCATTCTCGGCGAAATCAAAAAGGTGTGTCCAAACGCTAACCTTGTTTTTGAAGGCACTACCGGAGATGATATTCCCTACGCTGTTTCCCATATAAAAAATATAATAAACGAGCTTTAACATACGAAAGGAGAAACGTCAGAATGACTTTAGACATCAGATACGGCAATCACCCCAACGACTCAAAGAATTATGACACCGAAGCCCTCAGAAAGCACTATCTTATTGACAGGATATTTGTCAAGGACGAAATTTCCCTCACCTATTCTCATCAGGACAGAATGATTGCAGGCGGCGCAATGCCCGTTGACAATTCGCTTTCATTGGGCAGCACCAAGGAGCTTGGCACCGAATACTTCCTCGAAAGACGTGAAATGGGTATAATCAACGTTGGCGGAGAAGGCACCGTTACCCTTGACGGCAAGGAATATAACCTTAACTACAAGGACGGTCTTTACATCGGAATGGGCACTAAGGAAATTCTTTTCACCTCTAAGGATAAGACAAAGCCCGCTAAGTTCTATATCAACTCCTGCCCCGCACATCAGACCTACCCCACCGTTTACATCACTAAGGACAAGGCGGTTCACAGACCCTTAGGCACTGCCGATAACATGAACAAGCGCGTGGTAAATCAGTACATCAACCCCGCCGTCTGCTCAAGCTGTCAGCTTGCAATGGGAATGACCGAGCTTGCACCCGGAAGCAGCTGGAACACAATGCCCTCCCATACTCACGAAAGAAGAATGGAGGTGTACTTCTACTTCGAGTTAGACGAGGACAACATCGTGTTCCATATGATGGGACAGCCACAGGAAACCCGCCACATCATCCTTCACAACGAACAGGCGGTTATTTCCCCAAGCTGGTCTATCCACAGCGGCACCGCTACCAGCAATTACACCTTTATCTGGGGTATGTGCGGAGAAAATCAGACCTATGACGATATGGACAATATAGAAAATAAGGACCTTAAGTAATTGACTTTAAAAAACAATCTTTGAAAAAAACCATAGAAAAGTGAGACTACCGTTATGTCATATTTAACTTTAAGAGGAATTAACAAGATTTATCCCAACGGCTTCCATGCCGTTCACGATTTCAATTTGCAGATTGAAAAGGGCGAATTTATCGTATTCGTAGGATCATCGGGCTGCGGTAAATCCACAACGCTTCGTATGATTGCAGGACTTGAAAACATCAGCAACGGCGAATTTCTCATTGACGGAAAAAGAGCGAATGAAATGGGTCCCCGTGAGCGGGGCGTTGCTATGGTTTTTCAAAGCTACGCATTATATCCGCATATGTCGGTTTACGATAATCTCGCCTTCGGACTTACTCTTCAGGGCGTAGACGAGGACGTTATCGAGAAAAAGGTAATGAACACCGCCAAGATTTTAGGTCTTACCGATTATCTT